>JAPLSS010000615.1 GCA_026398515.1 Candidatus Sumerlaeota bacterium
CCTGATTGCAGTTGCCGCCGCAATCGTGAACGCCGCCGCACTGCCCTCAAGCGCGACTGCCGCCTCGACGAATCCCGCAGGCGAAACGGTGCTGGTGAATTCCTCGGTGCGGGTGGTGCTGAGCGACAACCGCATGGTATCGCTGCGGGACATGGCCAAAGCCATCGAGCACGTGACACCCGTTCGGGGACGGACAGCCGGCCTGTTTCACATTCAATGGGTCAAAGGCATTGAGCCCGCCGGCGAACTCGATGCGGTGGAAATGACTTCGCGGGTGGCGCGCCGCACGCCCCATGAAGTGGAGCTTGAGTTCGATCACGCGCGGGCCACGGTCCGGGTTCGCATTACACTGCCGGAAACTTCAGGAGAATCGCATTGGTCCCTCTCCGTAAAAACCAAGGATCCCGCGCTGGCGCTGGGCCATGTGGCGTTCCCCGTTCTCGTCACGCCCTCCGCGGCCGGGGCGCAGGAGAAGCAGTATTTGTTTCCCATGTTTGAGGGGCGGCTGCAAGCGCCGCGGAACCCGCCGCTGTGGCGTTCCTATCCGGCCGAGCTTTTCGCCCAGATGACGGCCTGCCTGGCGCCTGGGGGAGGTTTTCTGTTATGGACTGATGACAGCGAGGGCAACGGCAAGGCCTTCGGTTTTCAGCGCGGGGAAGGAACGGCCGCATTCGCCGTGCGTCATCAGTCTACCTACGCCGCGGGCCGGGAGTGGCGGATGTCCTATCGCACGCGGATTTCCTTCTGCGATGGCGTGTGGCAGGACGCGGCGGAGATCTATCGCGCCTGGGTTACGAAACAACCTTGGTCGGGGACGGCCATCCGGGACCGCCGGGACATGCCCGACCTCCTGAAGGCGCCCCCGTTATGCCTCTCGACGCAACTGGACAAAGAAAACCTCGAAACCCTTCCCCAGCGGCTTGCCGCATGGGGCGCACGATTCGGCGCGCCGATCATTTACCGGCCGTTGGGCTGGGGAAAATATACCAACTGGGTGGGCATCGACTATTTTCCCCCCGCGATCGGGGAAGAACGCTTTCGCGAACTGACCGCGCGGCTCAAGGCGCGGAACATCGCGATGGCCGGTTTCATCTCCGGCTACCGCTGGACCACGAATCTGACCACCGGGCGGCAGGGTAACAACCAGGCGCTCGGCCGCTTCTTTGATGAGCAAAAGGGCGAGCTGGTCTGCGAGCGCATGCGTCACGGCAAACTGCTCGCCTTCCACGCCGAGGGGCGCGATTCCTATCGCATCTGCCGGGGCACAGAGTTCGGCCGGCAATTTCTGCAAGCCACGGCGGGCAGCCTCTTTGATCTCGGAGTGCCCATCATCCACGACGACCAGGACCATGGCCCTTATCCCGGCGGGCAGGAAAGTTGTTTTGACCTCTCGCACGGCCATCCGGTCCCGGCTGGCCCATGGTCGACGGCCGTCACGCGGGACGCCTTTCGCCAGATTCGCGCCGAGGCGAATCGGAGGGGGCTGAAGGATTTCTTCCTGACCAAGGAGAGTTGCACCGAATTGTTGAACATGGACCTGCACGCCTACCAGGCGCGTTTTTTCCA
>JAPLSS010000589.1 GCA_026398515.1 Candidatus Sumerlaeota bacterium
TTTCATCCGCGTGCGAGCCCGGAACGCCAACCCCGCCGCCGCCGTCGCCAAGCCGACGGGCGAGGCCACGCGCGGGCCGATCCGCCTGAGCGTCTCCAGCACCGGGCGGGTCGAGTCCAACCTGGACGTGGAGATCAAATGCAAGGCCAGCGGCCAGGTCATCACCCTTCCCTATGATGTCAGCGATCCGGTGAAGAAGGGCGATCTGCTGGTTGAACTCGATCCCGTGGACGAGAGTCGCAACGAGAAGCAGGCGGAAACGGACCTGGCGGCCTCCGAGGCGAAGATGGCGCAAAGCCAGCAGAGTCTGGAGACGGCGCAAATGGATCTGGAAATCGCCAGGAGACGGGCCGACGCGGCGGTGAAATCCGCCAAAGCCAAGGCCGACGACGCCGCCGCCAAGGCCGAACGCATGAACAAACTGCTGGAGGCCAAGCGCGTCAGCCAGGAGGAATACGACACGGCCCGGACCGCCGCGATTCAAGCGTCGGCCGACACCGAAACCGCCCAGGCCCAATTCGACGATTTGAAGGTCCAAGAGAAGACGCTGGAGATCAAGCGGCAGGATGTCAAAGTGGCCGAAGCGGTGATGCAGTCCAACCAAATCAGCCTGGACCAAGCCAAGCAGCGGCTGACCGACACGAAGGTCTATGCGCCGATGGACGGCGTGGTTTCGCAGCGCGACGTGCAGATCGGGCAGATCATCTCTTCGCCGATGAACAACGTCGGCGGCGGCACGACGCTGCTGACCCTGTCGGATTTGTCGAAGATCTTCGTGGTGGCGTCGATCGATGAAAGCGACATCGGCGTAGTCCAGGTGGGGCAGCCCAGCGCGATCACCGTCGACGCCTTTCCCGACGAGCGATTCGCCGGCGAGGTGGTGCGCATCGCCACCCAGGGCGTCATCGTCTCCAACGTCGTGACCTTCGAGGTCAAGATCGAGGTGACCTCGCCCAACAAGGGGTTGCTCAAGCCCCAAATGACCGCCAATGTGGAGGTGATCGCGCAGGACAAGGACGACGCGCTCTACGTCCCGGCCGAGGCGGTGTACCGCAAGAGAGGCCAGCGCTTCGTGGCCCTGGCCGGCGCGGGCGACACCCCCGCCGAGGAGCGGCCGGTGAAGGTCGGCATCGACAACGGCATCGAAGTGGAGATCCTCGACGGGCTGAGCGAAGGCGAGAAGGTGGTGTTGGACACCAGCGCCCTGGCCAAGCAGGGCGAGTCGAAGCCCGGCGGGCCGCCGATGATGATGATGATGCGGGGCGGGGGAGGAAAGCGGTGATCATCGAGATCGACTCTCTCGTCAAGACCTACACGCTGGGCGGCAGCGTCATCCGCGCCCTGGACGACATCAGCTTCCAGATCGAGGAGGGCGAGAAGACCGCCATTTCCGGCCCGTCCGGGAGCGGGAAATCCACGCTCATGCACATCATCGGCTGCCTGGATCAGCCGGATTCAGGCCGCTACATTCTGGCGGGGGATGACGTGTCGCGCCTGTCCGGCAATCGCCTGGCCGAGATTCGCAATCAACGGATCGGGTTCGTGTTCCAGACGTTCAACCTCCTGTCGCGCTGTTCGGCGCTGGAGAACGTCGAGTTGCCGCTCCTTTACATGGGCAAACACAGCGCCCGCGAGCGGGCCGCGGAGGCGCTGCGCACGGTGGGCCTGGCCGATCGCATGCGCCATGAGCCCAATCAACTATCCGGCGGCCAGCGCCAGCGGGTGGCCATCGCCCGGGCCATCGTCACCGATCCGGCGATTCTGCTGGCCGACGAGCCGACGGGCAATCTCGATTCGAAAACCGGCGTGGAGATCCTGGACCTGTTCGGGGAGTTGAACGCGCAGGGACGCACCGTCTTGATCGTCACCCACGATCGCGACGTGGCGAAACGCTGCCCGCGCCAACTCCATCTGAAAGACGGCAAGATTCTGGACAACCATCAACCGTCGGGAGACTAGCCGGCCATGCTGTTCTGGACCATCGTCAAGATCGCCTTTCGGAGTTTGTTCGCCAACAAACTTCGTTCTGTCCTGGCCATGCTGGGGATCATCATCGGCGTCGGTGCGGTCATCTCCATGCTCGCCCTCGGCGCCGGCGCTCAAAAGCAGGTCATCGATCAGATCAACGCCATCGGGGCCAACTACGTGATCGTCCGCGCCGGCCAAAGCGGCCTGCACGGCGTCATGACCGGCATCAAGGAGAACCTGACGCTGGAGGATGGGGAAGCCGTCCTGGACGAGGTCCCCGGCCTGGTGCGCATGGCCCCGGTGGTGCAAGGCGGCGCGCAGTTCAAGTACTACAACAAAAACACGCGTTCGACGATCCAGGGGACCTCGCCGGACTACCTGGCCATCCGCCGCTACGAGATCGACAAGGGCCGCGCTTTCACCGACCATGAAACCAAACGCATGGCCCACGTGGCGATTCTGGGGCCGGTCACGGTGGAAAACCTCTTCGGGCGGAGCGAACCCCTGGGGGAAACGATCAAGATCAGCGGGATCAACTTCAAGGTGATCGGCGTGACGAAGTCGAAAGGCGATCAGGGGTTTTACAACCCCGACGATCAGGCCCTCATCCCTTTCACCACCGCCATGAAACAACTCCTGGGCGTCACCACGGTGCGCGAAATCGATTACGAAGCCGAGACCGGCGCCGACATCGACAAAGTGCTGAAGGACATCTCCGCCGTCCTGCGGCCGCGGCACCGGCTGCGGGCGGACACCCCGGACGATTTCGAGATCCGCACCCAGGCGCAGTTCATCGACTCCGTGTCCAGCGTCACCCGCACGTTCACCATTCTGTTGGCTTCGGTGGCCGGCATCTCGCTGTTCGTCGGCGGGATCGGCATCATGAACATCATGCTGGTGACCGTGACCGAACGCACGCGCGAGATCGGCATTCGCAAAGCCATCGGCGCGAAGAACCGCGACATCCTCTCGCAGTTTCTTCTGGAGTCGGTCGTGATGAGCTGCCTGGGCGGGGCGATCGGCGTGGGGCTGGGCATCGGCGTGGCGCAGGCCATCCAGCGCTTCGCCGAGTTCGCCACCCTAGTGCAGGTCTCCAGCATCCTGCTCGCCTTCTCGTTCTCCGCCGCGGTGGGCATCTTCTTCGGCCTCTACCCGGCCCGCCGCGCCGCCCTGCTCAACCCCATCGAAGCGCTGCGGTATGAATAGGCGTCCGCTGGCAGGGGGCAAGATTGGCCTGCCTGGACGCTGACCGCGCACAGGCGGCAAGCCTTCCGCCGACACTCGCGCACGGGCCGTCCATTGGGCGATGAAGCGTTTCCGGGCCGCCGGCAAAGGCGCTTGCGACGCGCGCGAAAAGGCGGAAACGCAGATCCAAGAAACCTGTTGATCCGATAGAGCATCCCGCGCGGAGCGCTCGGAGTGATTTTCTTGCGGAGATCCGGCGGAATTGCGTAAGGTCTCCTCTTGATTATGAACGCGTCGAAATGGATATGGGGCGGCGTGGCCGTCGGCGCGCTGGCGTTGATGGCCGCCGCGATCGCCACGCCGCTCGTGGGGCGATCGCTCGTCGACGTGGGGGTGGACCTGGCGTCGGCGCCGCCCGTCGCGCCCGCGTTGCGCTGGGGCGACCGGCCCGACCAGGCGGCGGCCATGGAGCGGCTCCCCGGCGAGTTTTCTCCGCGCCTGAGTTTCTTCACCCTGACCGCCACCGGGGGCAAGAACCCCGCGTCCCAGGGCAGGGAGGTCTGGATCAAAGGCTTGCCGCAGTCGGGCTGGTCGAAGAGGACGCCTTTCGAGTGCTGGAGGAAAGTCGGCGACAGCCCGGTCGCCGTCTGGTTCCCCGCCACGGCGGAGTGGGCGTGCGATTGGGCGGCCAGCCCCACGCTGACGCTCGGCCGGCACGCTTGGTCGGGCAAAGCCGTCCTGGCCACTCCAACGGGGACGCAGACGCTGGACCTTTATGATGCCAAGGGAAGCCTCCTGAAGATCTCGATCCCCGTGTGGCGCCCCGTGCGCTACCACGCGTTCGTGCCGCGCGCCGCGTTGGGCCGCCTGCGGCTGGCGTTCGAAGGAGCGGCGCCGCCCAAGATCCCCCGGGTGTACGTCGGCGCCCTCGAGCCAAGAATCTTGTCATCGGGACAGGGGCCCGACCCGCTGGTCTGGGGATGGAAGGTGGCAGGGTGGTTGCCTGAAGCCGACCCCGGCGGCATACCGTTGCCCGCGTCATCGCCCCTGGAAGAAGGCGGAGCGGCCACCTTCGCCTGTCTGTTCGGCATCTTCGCGGCGCTGTTTGCCGCCGCCGGCCTCGCCGCGGCCCTGGCCGCCCGGCTGATCTGCCGGTTATGGCGCGAGCCGTTGCCGGCGGGCACTCTGCCGCCGGGGCGGCGGGGCGTGTTTCTCGCGTTTCTGGCGGCCGCGGCGGCGGTCTGGCTGTTCTACTTGGCGTGCCTGTGGCCCGCCGCCATGACGAACGATTCGGTCAACCAGTGGGCCCAGGCGCACACTCTGCGTCTTCGAGAAGACTACCCGCCGATCCATACGCTGGCGATCTACGCCCTGACGCGAGTCTGGGATTCGCCGGCCGTGGCCGCGCTGGCGCAGATCGCGCTGCTGGCGCTGGCGCTGGCGCGGGCGTTCCAGCTGCTCCTTCGGGCGGGGGCGCCACGGACGCTGACGGTCGTGGCGTTCCTGTGCGCGGTCCTGTCGCCGCGCACGGGCGAGTGGTCCGTCATTTTGACCAAGGACGTTCCGTACGCCGCGCTCCTGCTGTTGCTGACCACGGACTTGGCGCTGCTTCTGCTGGACGAAGGGAAGCGAAAGAGCCGAGGGCGCTGGATGGGCGTCGGGGTGTGGCTGGGGCTGATCGTTCTGCTGCGCCCGAACGGTCTGGCGGTGTGGCTGGGCGTGGCGGCGGCGCTGCTTGTGGCGTTCCGGCCAGCTTTTCGCCGAGTTCTCCTGGCTTTGGCGGTCAGCGGCGTTCTGACGGTCGCCACGGTCTTCGACCTATATGCCTGGATGAATATCCAGAATGACCCGAAAGGCCCGTGGCCGGGGGCCGCGATCGCGCACACGCTGGCCGCCCTGGTGTCGCAGGACGCGCCGTTGACGCAGGAGGAATGCGAGTTCTTGAGCCGCGTCCACTCGTTCGAGAACCGATGGGAATACACGCCGATGAGTTTGACGCCTCTGTTGGCCAGCCCCGCCTATGATGGGAATTTCGTCCGTTCCCATTTGTGGGATTGCTGGAGAACAGAGACGTCGCTGATCGCGAGATACCCGTTGCTGTACGCCCGGCATTGTTGGGCCGTCGCGGCCAACTTGTCCCCCGCGATGAAGGTCGAGAATGATCCGGCGATTCTCACCGCCCATCCGGGGCTATCCGGGAATGCCGGCGGAGTGAAATCGACTCCCCTCCTCCCGCGAGCCGGCGAGACGTTGAGGTCGATCCTGCGCCTGACGACGCGGCCGGCCTGGAGCTGGCTGTTCTGGCGGCCACGGCTGGACCTGGCTCTCATCCTGGCGGCGGCGGGAATCCTCTACGCGCGCCGGCGGGACGCGCGGCTTTGGATCGTCTACCTGCCGGCGCTGCTCAGCGTTGCCGGTCTGTTGCTGGTCGGGCCGCCGCAGGAGTTGCGCGACCAGTTTGCGCTCAGTTTTCCGGCCGGTTTCCTGATCGTCTTTGCCTTTTTGCCGCCGGCCCCCCGCCTTTCGGCGGACGGGAAGGCCTTGGCGGGGAGCCGGATTCCCGGCCTCTTGATTGGCTGGTTCCGCCTGGGCTCCCGGCGCCTGAGCGGCCTGACGGAAAGCGCGTGGAACGGAATGGTCCGCGCGGTCGCAAGTCCCTGGGGCCGCCGGCTCCTGATCTACGGCGGTGCGCTGCTCCTGTCGGCGGCGGGCGCTCGCTTTGCGGCGCGCCAAGTCGGCGAGTCGCGGATCTGCGTCGAGCTGGATCTGCCGAACGAGCCTTCCGAGCCGCCGATTCTCTCCTGGGGAGAAGACGGCGGCGATCAGGCGACGATGGAGCGGATCGCCCCGCCGGCTGCGCAAGAAGGCGAGCGGATGGTTGATTCGCATAGCGCTCCGGTGGGGGGGATGAAGACTTCCGTCTCCCCGGCGCGCCCCGTCCGCTACCGCGCCTTCGTGCCAAGGAGGGCGCTGGCCGAGCTGCGCCTTTCGTATCCGGGGATGCGCGCGGCCGCCATTCCCCGATTCTACGTCGGGGCCCTGATCCCGACGACGTTCACCACAAACCGGGAATCTGATTTGCGGGCCCGCGGCCGCGCCGTTCTCCGATGGAAGCCGGTGTTCAGCCGGCGCGGCATCGAACTGCCGCCGCTGTCGGCGGTGGAGCAGGGCGGGGCGGCGACCTTCGCCGCCGTGTTCGCGCTGTTCGCCGTCGTTCTGGCGCTGGGCGCGGCCGTCATCGCGCGGCGTATCAACGACAAGAAGGAGATTGGGAGATGAGGGGAGGGGAGGGGATGCGCCTCGTGCGATTATCCCCTTATCTCCAATCCTCTCCCTATCCCCTTCGTCCAGAATCAAGAAGCCAGGAATAGGAAACGAGAGACGCCCTACCCGACCAGTCTCGCCAATACCTCGCGGAAATCAGGAACGCGCAGGTCGGCCCATTCCGACAGGTCGCGGTCGGCGTAGGTTTCGACGCCCACGGCGATCATGCCGGCGCGGCGCGCGGATTCCAAGCCCGCCGGGGCGTCCTCGAAAACCACGCACAGCGACGGCGCGGCGCGCAGGTCGTTCGCCGCCACCAGCATGATCTCCGGGTCCGGCTTGCCGCGGCGGATGCGCCCGGCGTGCGCGATGCCCGTGAACAGGCGCTCCAGGCGAAATTCCTGGAGGATGAACCGCACGTTGGCCTCGTTGCCCGAACTGGCCACGGCCAGGCGCACGCCGGCGGCATGGGCGCGCGAAACCAGGTCGAGCAGCCCGGGAATCGGCTGCAGCCTGCCGCGCGCCAACTCGCGGTAAATCCGTTCCTTCTCGTCCGACAGGGCGTCGATCTCGGCGAGCGGCATCGGATCGGGAACCAGCAGCGGGATGATGTGGCGGTTGGTCTGGCCGAAGGTGCGGCGCAGGATGTCGTCGGCGTCGAGGCCGCGGCCGATGCGCTCGGCCAGCGCCTTCCAGGCCTCCAGGTGGAAGTCGCGGGTGTCGGCCATCGTGCCGTCCATGTCGAACAGCATGGCCTGAACGGGTCGCGGCCCGCGGGGAGTGAGCAACTGCAGCACTAGGTAACTCCAAATCTCGTGATAGCGACTCCTGGCGCTTGGCGGCGCCCGGATATAGATGCCAACGGAAAGTATGGAGTCCCGCCTTTAGGCGGACTGGATCGAGTTGGCAACGCAATCGCGAGCAGGCATTCCGCCTAAAGGCGGGACTCCATACTTCCCGTTGGCGGCGCGGCATAGCGTCAAAAGGCGGTTTGACACGATACGGGCCGCGTGGCAAGATTTAATGCGCGGAAGACTGGAGTTCGTGGCGCGGCCCGTAGGCCTCATAAGTCCAATAGGCCCTATCCGCGCTACGAGCCGTGGAGGCCGTCGCCAATGGCCAAAAGCGATTCGTTCGAGACCAACCTGAAGGCCTTGGAGAAGGTCGTGGAGAAGTTGGAGAGCGGCGGCGGGTCGCTCGAAGAAGCGCTTAGCCTTTTCGAGGAAGGACGCCGCCACGCCAAGGCCTGCTCGAAGAAACTCAACGAGGTGGAGCGGAAGATCCAGACGCTCCTGGAAGACGAGCAGGGCCATCCCGTCCTGCGCGACATGGAGGAAGTTGAAGCGCCCGAATCCGCGCCGGAAGAGGAAGAGGATTTTCCGAAGTGAGAAAATGGCTTTCACGCATTGAGTCGCCCGCCGACATCCGCGGCCTGCCGGTCTCCGATCTGAAGGAGATCGCCCAGGAGATCCGCGAGACGATCGCCGAGACCGTCTCGAAGAACGGCGGGCACTTGGGCTCCTCGCTCGGAGCGGTCGAACTCATTCTCGCGCTTCATTACGTCTTCGACACGCCGCGCGACCGGCTGATCTTCGACGTCGGCCACCAGACCTACGCGCACAAACTGCTGACCGGCCGCTACGACCGCTTCCCGACGATCCGCACCCACGGGGGCCTGGCGCCGTTCACCCGCAGGGCCGAAAGCGAATACGATTCGTTCGGCGCGGGCCACGCCAGCACGTCCATCAGCGCCGCGCTGGGCATGGCGGTGGCGCGCGACCTGAAGGGCGAGGAGTTCCGGGTGGTGTCCATCACCGGCGACGGGGCGATGACCGGGGGCATCTGTTACGAGGGGCTGAACAACGCCGGCGCATTGGGCGCCGATCTGCTGGTCATCCTCAACGACAACGAAATGTCGATTTCGCAAAACGTCGGGGCGATCCACCGCTACTTCAACCGCCTGATCACCGGCGCGTTCTACAACGAAGCCAAGGACAACACCGAGCAGTTCATCCAGAAGTTCCCCACCATCGGCCGCAAGATGCTCAGCCTGGCCCACAAGGTCGAGGAGCACATCAAGGGCTTCCTGACGCCGGGCATCTTCTTCGAGGAATTGGGGTTTCGCTACATCGGCCCCATCGACGGGCATCGGTTCGAGCAATTGATCCCGACGCTCAGAAGCGTGCGCGACTTCCGCGGCCCGGTCCTCCTGCACGTGGTGACGCAAAAAGGGCAGGGCTATCCTTACAGCGAGGAGGACCCCGTCGTCTATCACGGCCCCAAGGGGTTCAAGATCGACACCGGCGAGTTCTCTCCCGTCTCCCAGTCCAAGCCGCCGCTGTATACCGACGTGTTCGCCGAAACGCTGACGGAACTGGCCGCCGAGGACGAGAAGATCGTGGCCATCACGCCGGCGATGGCCGTCGGATCGGGCCTGACCATGTTCGAGGAGCGCCATCCCGAGCGCTTCTTCGACTGTGGAATCGCCGAGGAGCACGCGATCATCTTCGCCGCCGGCTTGGCCGCCGAGGGCCTGCGGCCGTTTGCCGTCGTCTACTCGACGTTCCTGCAGCGCGGCTTCGATCCCGTGCTGCACGACGTGGCGTTGCAGAACCTGCCGGTGCGCCTGGCGCTGGATCGCGGCGGGCTGGTCGGCGCCGACGGGCCGACGCACCACGGCGTCTTCGATTACGCCTACCTGCGCATCGCGCCGAACATGGTCGTCATGGCGCCCAAGGATGAGAACGAGCTGCGCCGCATGGTCAAGACGGCGCAACTCTACGACGCCGGCCCCATCGCCTTCCGCTATCCGCGCGCCCACGGCGAGGGCGTGCCGCTGGTCGAGCCGATCGAGCCGCTGGAGATCGGCAAGGGCGAGATCGTGCGCGAGGGGGCCGACGCCTGCCTGATCGCCATCGGGGCGATGGTCTACCCGGCGCTGCGGGCGGCGGATATTCTGTCGGCGGCGGGCATCGAGGTCGAGGTGGTCAACGCGCGGTTCGTCAAGCCGCTGGATCGCGAGTTGCTCGCCGATTGCGCGCGGCGGCACACGCTCCTTTACACCTATGAGGACCATGCGCGCGCGGGCGGGTTCGGCTCGGCGGTCAACGAGGCGCTGGTCGAACTGGCGCCGGGCCGCCAGGCGTTCATGTTCGCCATTCCCGACCAGTGGGTCGAGCACGGCGACGTCGAGGCGCTGTGGGCCGACCTCGGCATGGCGCCGGAGAACGTCGTCGACCGCATTCTCGACGACGTGCGCCAGGCCCGGCCGCTGCCGCGCCCCGAGCCGGTCAAAGGGATTGCCGATTGTCGATTGCCGATGGCCGATTGAACAACAAACGCCTCCCACAAAGGCACGAAGATAATAAGAGAGGGCCCCTCTGTGCTTTCGTGCGTTTGTGGTGAGACATCGTCGTTCAATCGGCCATCGACAATCGGCTATCGACAATCCAAAATTCTCCCATGCCTCGACTTCATTGCCTGATTCGCGGACGGGTCCAGGGCGTCGGCTTCCGCTACTTCGCCGAGCGCGAGGCGATGAGAAATGGACTGAACGGCTGGGTGCGCAATTGCCGCGGCGGCGCGGTCGAAACCGAGGTCGAAGGCCCGCGCGAGGCGTTGGAGAAGTACCTTGCCCAAATGCGCCGCGGCCCGGCGCTGTCTTACGTGGCCGACGTGGACGAGGAATGGGAAGAGGGCGAAGCGCTGCACAAGGATTTTCAGATTCGGCCGACGGCGTATTGAATTGAAACCGCCAAGAACGCAAAGAGCGCAGAAAGGAAACCAACACAACGTATTCGCATTCAGCCATACGGGAGTCCCCCCTTTGGGTTCTATGCGTTCTTTGCGTCTAGCCTTCTAAGCGGACATTTCCTAGCGCTTTCTGCTTGAAAATGTCCGGCGGGGATGGGATATTGTGGCTCAGGTTCGGGCCTTCAGAGTGGACGGGGTTGAGATGTAGTTTCCTTCCGGGGACCATCGCCCGCCGCATTTCCACGTTCGGAGGCCCGGGAAGTGGGAGGGGCGGGTATTCTTCCTGGAGGCGGCGGAGCGGTCGATCGAGTTGATTCGACCTCCAGACGCCCGAATTCGCCGTGGAGATCGCAGGGCCATCGTGAGCGGCGTGAACCGGTTCCGGGCAAAACTTCTTGCGGAGTGGGAAGCGTGTCAAAGGTGATAACAGAAGCGAACAAGCGGGCTGGGAAATTCGATGTCATCGTTTCCGACCCCGTTCTGGCCAAGGCCATCGGCAGACTCTCCAGTCGGGGCCGTGTGCGGGTGCTCCGGGCGCCGCGCGGTTTGCACGCTCCGTGGAGCCGGATCGTTTATCAAGTCTCGTATTTGGCGGATGTGGCCGATTCGTCCGAGGGAGGGGGATGCCGGCTGGCGTCGAAGACCCCGACAAGGCTTCTTTTGTTTCAGGGCGATCTTCCCATAAACGCCGTCATCGAACGCGTGAGGAGACTGAGCGCGTATCGAGTCTCCATGCACGTGGCCGCCCCGCCCGCTGGGCAGGAGGGCCGATTCCTAAAACGACTCGTGAGAAGCTTGGACGTCGACGAAGGCCGCGGGACCATCTTGGACGCTTGGCGCGAAGGCGACCGGTTCGTCGTGAAATCGCCGACGTTTGAGATGCTCAGCGCGCCCATTGCCGGTCTGGGACTGCTCCGCAATGTATCGCCGAAGGCGATTGACGAGTTTGAAATCGACCCCTATGGCGCCTTCGTTTATTGGCCGCGCCTCGATGTCCATCTGGGATGGGACCAGTTTGAACAAGCGGCGAATCCCGCCGCCAAACTGAGAGCCTTGCAGATGAGCCGGGAGTTTAATGCGCGCTACGGCCAGGCCATCCGCCGGTTTCGGGAATCGACCGGTCTTCGGCAGTGCGACATCCCGGGACTCGACGAGCGAACCGTTCGCCGTGTCGAACAGGGCCGGACGCGCGCCACGGCCGGCGCGCTGGCTCGCCTGGCCCGGGCGCACGGCATGAATCCCACGGACTACATGGCGCGGCTCGCTGAACTCCTGGATCGTTCGACGCCGGACGCGTAACCGGCTCCAGAGAGCGCGAGAGCGACGACAAGGACTCCCATGATTCGCGAAGCCATTCATACCTTAGTGTCCGGCGGCGCGTTGACGGGCGAACAGGCGCGCGAGGTTGCGATTGAAATCCTCGAGGGGCAGGCCACCCCGGCGCAGATCGCGTCGTTCGTCACCGCGCTGCGCATGCGCGGCGAAACGGCCGAGCACATCCGCGCGTTCGCGTCGGTCATGCGCGAGAAGGCCGCGCGGCTGACCCGGCCCGAGGGCGTCGTGCTGGACACGTGCGGCACGGGCGGCGACGGCGCCGGGACGTTCAACATCTCCACCGCCACCGCCTTCCTCGCCGCCGGCGCCGGCGTCGTCGTCGCCAAGCATGGCAACCGCGCCGCCAGCAGCCAGTGCGGCAGCGCCGACGTGCTCGAGGCGCTGGGGGTGAAGGTCGACCTCGGACCCGAAGGCGCGCAGCGGTGCCTGGACGAGGCTGGGATTTGCTTCCTGTTCGCGCCCGTCCATCACGCGGCGATGCGCCACGCCGCCGGCCCGCGCCAGGCGATCGGCATCCGCACGATCTTCAACCTGCTCGGGCCGCTGTCGAACCCCGCCGGCGCGACGCACCAGTTGATCGGCGTGTTCGATGGAAGCATCGCCGAGATCTATGCCGAGGCGTTGCGCGGCCTGGGGTCCGAGCGCGCGCTGATCGTGCACGGCGACGACGGGCTGGACGAATTCACCACGACCAGCCCGACGCAGGTCACCGAACTGCGCGATGGAAGGATTTCCACCCGCCGCTGCCAGCCATCGGACTTCGGCCTGTCCACGGCGAAGTTGGAGGACCTGCGCGGGGGCGATTCGGCGCGCAATCGCGATATTCTGCTGGCGGTCCTGCGCGGCGAGGCCGCGACGCCGAAAATGGAAATCGCGCTGCTGAACGCGGGCGCGGCGCTCTACCTGGCCGGCCGCGCCGAAACGATCCAGGACGGCATCGCCCTGGCGCGCGATGTGATTGGCGCCGGCGCGGCGATGGCGAAGCTGGAAGCGTTGAAAGAGTGTTCTAACCGCTCTTGATGCAAGAAGAAGGCAGGACGGTTAGGGGCAGGACGAATGCGGATTGTAGGGATGACCGCGGATTCCGCGTCGCGGAATCGTCTTGCCTCAATCGTGGTTCTTCATCGCCGTTCAATCGACAATCGACTATGGGCTATCGGCTATTGCATTTGACCATTCCGGAGAGTTTCTCATGATCATCGGCGTCACGGGCTTTTTCTGCGCGGGGAAGGACACGATGGCCGAGGCGCTGGCCAAGCGGTCCTTCTATCATATTTCGCTGAGCGACATCATCCGCGACGAGATTCGCCGGCGCGGGCGGAAGGTCACCCACGACCGCACGGTCGAGGTTGGCAACGAGCTGCGCCGCCGCTTCGGGCCGCAAGCGCTTGCCGACCTGGCGCTGGAACAGATGGATTCGTCGAAGAACTACGTCGTCACCTCGATCCGCAACCCTGGGGAAATCGCCGCCCTGCGCCGCCGGCCCGATTTCGTCCTCGTGTTCATCGAGGCCAGCGCGCGCCAGCGGTTCCAGCGCGCCCGGGAGCGCGGGCGCGCCGACGATTTGCCGACCTTCGCAGCCTTCCAGGCCGCTGAACGCGCGCAGATGAAGAGCGACGATCCTCTCTCGCAGCAACTGCTCGCCTGCCGCGCCGAGGCCGATCTGACGTTGCGCAACGACGGGACCGTCGCGGCGTTTGAGAAGAAGATCGTCGGCGCCTTGCGCCGGATCGCCCGCGATCAC
>JAPLSS010000541.1 GCA_026398515.1 Candidatus Sumerlaeota bacterium
CTCGATGTTCATGTGGACGTCTTCGAGCGCGGGATCGAGTTGGAACTCGCCGCGCTCGATCTTCTTCTCCAATTCGTTCAGAGCCTTGGCGATCTTGCGGGCGTCGGCGCGGCCGATGATGCCGCACTCGGCGAGCATGGCCACGTGCGCGCGGTTAGTCCAGACGTCGAACGGCGCGAGAACGGCGTCGGCCGCCGCCACCGGCCGCACGTCGCGCCCGGCGGTGTACGCCAGCGCCCGCGCGTCGGGCTCGATGGCCATGCGTTCGCGCCAGATGGGTTTCGTGTAAGTTGGCATGATTGGTTTCCGGAAGAACGGCGTTCCTGGCGCCTATCCCTCTTTGTTCATCCTTTGGTATTCGATCACGCTGTCAATGATCTGATCCAGATTATAGCGCGGGGAGAAGCCGGCGCGCCGGCGCAGCCTCTCGATCGACGGGGCGCGGCGCTGTAAGTCTTCGAACCCCGGCGCATAGGCCTGGTCGTAAGGAATATGGACGACCCGCGAGCCTGTCCCCGCGCGTTCCGCCACGCGGCGCGCCAGTTCGTTGATCGTGACCTCTTCGTCGCTGCCGATGTTGAAAATGTCGCCGGTGATCGATTCGTCGGCCATCAGCGCAATGGAGGCGCGCACCGTGTCGTCGACGTGGACAAACGTGCGGGTTTGCTCGCCGTCGCCGTAAACTTCGATGGGCCGGCCCGCCAGCGCCGCCTCGACGAACCGCGGAAGGACCATCCCGTAGCGCCCCGTCTGGCGCGGCCCGACGGTGTTGAAGAAGCGCCCGATGACCACCGGCAGCCCCCGCTCGGCGTGATAGGCCAGCGCGAGGAATTCGTCGATGGCCTTCGAACACGCGTAGCACCAGCGGCTCATCGTCGTCGGCCCCAAGACCATGTCGTCGTCTTCGGAGAAGGGCGTCTTTTGGCTCTTGCCGTAAATCTCCGAACTCGAGGCGATGAAGGTGCGTTTGCCCTTCCGGGCGACCAACTCCAGGACCGCCTCCGTCCCTTTGATATTCGTCTCAATGGTCTCCACCGGATGTTCGACGATCAGGCGCACGCCCACGGCCGCGGCCAAGTGAAACACCCAGTCGGCGCGGTCAACCAACTCGGCCAGCAGCGGGCGGTTGAGAATCGTGTCGATGTGATAGGAGAACCCCTCGCGCCCGATCAGCCCGTCGAGGTTGCGGATGGAGCCGGTCGACAGGTTGTCGATGACGGCGACGCGCGCGCCTTCGGCCAGCAGCCGCTCGGCCAGGTGCGATCCGATGAAGCCCGCTCCGCCGGTGATGAGGACGTCGTGATGTTTCATGAAGAAGGCTTTCGCGAGCTGGCCTGGTCGGTTCCTGGGAGCGCCGGCGTCCTCGCCGGCATCGTTGCTCATCCCGATTCCGCATTTTGAGGAGAGCCGGCGAGGACGCCGGCGCTCCCAGGAGCCAATTAGACTAGGGCCTAGTCGTCTTTGGTCAACGTGCCGGTCGCCGGCGCCGAAGCCGCCGCCGCGCCGTGTTTGACCTTCTCGATTTTTACCAAATATACGAAGTTGTCGTCGTTCTCCGGCGTGTGGCACGCGAGGCACAGCGACTCCGCCGGCGTCTTCGGCGGCATGCTCGATTCGGCCTGGCTTTCGATCAACACCCGCTGCGGGCCGGTCAGGCGCTCCGACTGGCCCGCCAGGTGCATCGCGCGCACGTGGCGCAGCGACGGCCCGTGACAGGCTTCGCACTGCACGTTGGTGAACTGCGGCGTGGTGGCCAGATCGAAGAAGCCGTTGTCGACGTTGTACGCCGTGACGTGGCACTTCACGCAGTCCGGATTGTATTGCTGGCTTTCCTTTTCGAGCGTGGCGAACGCGCGCGAATGCGGCGTCGTCTGCCATTGCTGGTATTCCGCCAGGTGGCAATTGCGGCACGTCTCGACGCTGGCCAGCGTGTAACGCGCGACCGTCCGCTCGACCGGGGCGATCTTCTTCGTCTCCCCTTTGTATTCCGACAGAATCGCGTCGACCTTCGGCTCCGCCTTCAACGTGGAGTTGATGGGGACGACCTTGCCACGGGCCGCGTAACGGCCGCGCGCCTCGTCGTAGTAAATCTCCGCTTCGCCAATGGCGCGGCCGTCAAAGCCGGGGCCGAGGAAGATCGTCGCCCCGTGCTTCCTGGGCTCTTCGGCGGCCACGGCCCCATAGCTGGCGATCAGCGCGTCGATCCCCGGAACTTTGTCCACGACGGCCAACGCGTTGGCCTCGGGATAGTGCGCCAGAACGATCACGAAATCGGCTGACTCATGCAAGGCCGGCACGAGCTTCGACAAGGTTTCCACGGGATCGGCGACGGCGAACTCCTTGCCGCGCGGACGGGGCGCCTCGACCCTCTGGCTCGCCGAGCGGCTGGCCGCGCCAGCCATCTTCGCCGCCATCGACGAGGCCGGCTGGCTGGGTTGGGTCGCCGGTTTCGCCTTCGGGGCCGACGTCGGAATCGAAGGCGGATCGGGCGTCGCCTGGGGCAGGGTGGCGCTGCTAGGCGCCGAGGCCGAGGCGGGAACGGCCGCGCCATACGACGTCTCCGGCTTCACCAATAGGTTCTCCAGTTCTTTCAGCCGCTCCCGGCGCGCTTCTTCCATGGACAAGGGGGGAGAAGCCGACGGAGTCGGCGTCTTGAAAAAGCCTGGCCAGGGAGGCGGGGTGGGGGTGCTGCGCGCATTGGCCTGTTCGTAGCCCTGCGCCGGCTCGAAGACGCCGCGGGCGCGCTCGGTCGGCGTCGGCGAAACGCGCGGGGTCGGCGTCGGCGTTCGCTTGGCCGCCGTCGTCGGCCCGGCGGCGCTGGCGGACCGGCGAAGCGTGCTGGAAGTCGGCTCGCTTGGCAATCCGAGAGACGCGGCGCGAAGGTCCAGCACGGCCTGCGGCGCCGGCGTGTCGGGCAGCGCAAAGCCGGTGATGGCCACGCGGAAGGTCTGGCCCGGGCGCGCCCCGGGGAATTCCTTGATTACATAGGGTCGGAACAGGGGGCGGCGGGTGTCCGGGTTCAGGATTGTCGCCGAGACGAATTCGAATCCGTATTGCTGCCGCATCTCGCGCAGGAAATCCAAGCCGAAGCTGGCGTCGACCCGCCCGACGTTGATCACCCGGTAGCCGATCGTCCCCAGCGCCTTCAGAAGGTAGCGCGACTTCAAATACTGGTTGGTGGTCAGGGCCGATTCGACGAACCCGCCCGCGTCGACGAGCAGCAGCGGCCGGGGGGCCTGGCGCAGGGACGCGATGTAGTTGGCCTCATATTGCACGCCGCCCTGCATGTTCGACTTGCACCCGCACGGCTCCAGGTTGCTGCGGCGGTTGCCCGAATAGATCAGGCGCAGGATGCCGGACGGCCCCGGAGTGGACGCCGGGGGCGGGGCGAATTCCGGCGTCGGCGCGGACGTCGCCGCCTTCACTTTCTGGAGCGCGCCGGCGCTGAACGCCGCGGCGGCCAGGCACGCCAGCATCCCCAGCGCGGCGGCGCGCAACGTGGGCGAAATCCTCATGCGCTCTTCCATCCCAGAAGGAAAATCAGTCTGAGTCGATCCAAGCGAAGCTTCCCGAATCGCGGGGGAAAGTCAACAGCAAGAAACAATAGCACGGATAGGTCTCCCAGGTCCTATCAGTCCGATAGGTCCTCTTCTTCCCCGAACTCGCAGTTGACACTTCGGGGGCGCGCAGGCGAAATCCGTTGCCTGTGAGCCAGGACCAACCCACCCCACAGACCGACCCCGGAACCGCGGATTCGCGCGAAGCGCCCAAGGAGACTTTCTGGCGCTCTCGGCGGCACGGGATCGTCTTCGCCGCGCTGTATTTCCTCGTCGCCGCCGCAGCCTTGCATCCGACGATTCATGGGCGCGACGGGTTGTGCAACTACGCCCCGTTGCGCTCGCTCCTTTTCGACGGCGATCTCGATTACGCCAACGAGTATGCGCTGTTCGACCGCGCGACGGATGGCGCCTTCGCCTTTTATCAGATCCAGCCCGAACCGGCCACGGGGCGTCCGGGAAACCGCTATGGAATCGGGTCGGCGATTCTGTGGAGTCCGTTCGCTCTCGCGGCGCGGGCCGCGGGCTGGGCGCGGGGCCGCGCCGACATGGGTCTGGAGCCGCGCTACGTCTGGGCGGTCGGCGTCGGATCGGCGTTCTGGGCCGGCGCCGGATTGTGGCTGCTGTTTGGGTTTTGCCGGAGACGCTGGGGAACGAACGCGGCCTGGATCGCCGCGGCGGCGGCGTTGGGCTTGAGTCCGTTGGCGTTCTATAGCTTCTTCCATACGGCCATGTCGCACGCGACCGCGTTTTTCGCCCTCACCGCGTTTCTCATCGCCTGGGACCGGGCGCGGCGAAGCGGGCGGAGGCGTTCCTATGCGCTGATGGGCGCGATGGCCGGCCTGGCCGCGCTGGTTCGCATTCAAGACGCGGCGGCGGCGATCGCCATCTTCGCCTGGGAAGCGATATTAATCGCACGCGGATCGGGAGTATGGAGTCCCGCCTTTAGGCGGAATGCCACGAATCGAGCCGAGTCAGGCCAAAACGCCTTCCGCCTAAAGGCGGGACTCCATACTCCCGATCCGCGTGCGCCAACGAATGTCGCGAATCGCGATGGGCCGCTGTCCCCCCTCTTGGAGGTCCGTCGGCGCGCGATGGGATTCGCGTTGGCGCTGGTCTGCGGCGCGGTCGTCTTCTTTCCGCAGATGGCCGTGTGGCGCATCTTGTACGGGTCGTTCTTCTCCGGCCCGGCGCCCTACCTGCGCGAGTACCCCGAGTTTCACCTGCTTCAACCCATCCACGCCTTCGAGGTTCTGTTCTCCTCCAATCATGGGCTGTTCTTCTGGCATCCGCTGCTGTTGATCGGTTTGGCGGGCCTGGCGTCCGCGAGGCGCGCGGACCGGATCGCGGCGATCGGCCTGGCGCTGGCGTTCCTGGCCACGTGGCATCTGACCGCCAGTTGGCAAGTGTGGTTCGCCGGCGCCTCGTTCGGCAATCGGCTCTACATTTCCATTCTGCTCGTCTTCGCCGCGGGCTGGGCGGCGTTGTATGCGCGCGCCGGAACGCGCCGGCGGCGGGCGGCGCTTTGGATCGCGCTGGCGCTCGGAGTGGCCTGGAACGCCGGTCTGATGGCGCAATACGGTCTGGGCGTCATTCCCCGCCAAGGCGAAGTTTCATTTGTCACCCTCGCGCGCAACCAGTTCACGGTCGTTCCACGCCTGCTGTGGCAAAGGTTCGTTCCTCATGATAGGCGGTTGCCGTGAGTGGCGTAGGCTTTCCAGCCTGCGCTCTTGGGCATTCGGCATGGCCCGGAAACGCGCCCGCTGAAAAGCCTACGCCATATTGCATCTTGACGCCCGTGTGAAGAATCTATAGAAACGTGTTACGCCCGTGTGGAAGAAGTGATGGGTTGCTCGGTCTGTGAAAGAAGTGAAGGAAGCGTGGGGCGCGTTCTCGCCGAGGAGACTTGTTTCATCCGCCGGCCAGTCGTGAGTTTCCGTTTTCCCCGCCCGCGCGCTATTGCGATTCCGGTTCGTCAGGTCCCGCGCCGTCAAACCGGAAAGGGCTTGTTCTAAAGGAGAGTCGCCATGCACATGGCCGACGCGCTGATTTCGCCCGCGGTGGGCGGGGCGATGTGGGCGGCGACGGGCGCCCTGACCGCCTATAGCGCCAAGAAACTGAAGGCCGAACTGGACGAGCGCAAGGTCCCGCTCATGGGCGTGCTGGGGGCGTTCATCTTTTCAGCGCAGATGATCAACTTCTCCATCCCCGGCACCGGCTCCAGCGGCCATATCGGCGGCGGCATGATCCTGGCCATCCTGCTGGGGCCGTATGCGGCCTTTCTCACCATCGCTTCGGTCGTCGCGGTGCAGGCGCTCTTCTTCGCCGATGGCGGCCTGCTCGCCCTCGGCTGCAACATCTTCAACATGGGCTTCTTCCCGTGCTTCATCGCCTATCCCTTGATCTACAAGAAGATCGTCGGCGACCGTCCCACGCAGGGGCGCATCCTCCTGGGCTCGACCCTCTCGGCGGTTCTGGGCCTCCAGATGGGCGCCTTTTCCGTGGTGTTGGAAACGGTGTTCTCCCGCGTCTCGGAACTGCCCTTCGCGACGTTCGTCCTGCTGATGCAGCCGATCCACCTGGCCATCGGCTTCGTCGAGGGCCTGATCACCTCGGCCGTGGTGGGGTTCGTATGGAAGGCGCGTCCGGAGATCCTGGAGCTGGCCGCCGACGCCAAGCCGATCGGCAACCTCTCGGTCAAGAAGGTCCTCGTGGGGCTGGGGATGGCGACGGCGCTCACCGCCGGCCTTCTGTCCTGGTTCGCCTCGACTCACCCGGACGGCCTGGAGTGGTCCATGTTCAAGACCTCCGGCAAAGAGGAACTGAAGGCCCCGGAGCGTGGGGTCCACGCCGCCGCTGAGAGTCTCCAGCAGACGACGGCCATCCTGCCGGATTACGATTTCAAGAAGCCCGCGAAACCGTCCGAGCCAGAGACACCCGCCGAGCCGGAGAACAAGACCGATGGCGCGGCCCCGGTGGTCAGCGCCGGCGCCTCGGTGGCGGGCTTGGTCGGGGCCGCGATCACCTTGGTTCTGGTCGGCCTTCTCGGCGTGGCCCTGAGAATGCGTAGGGCGTCGAATTGATTCAGCGGAGCTGCAACCGGAAAGCGCCGTTTCTGGGAGCGCCGACGTCCTCGTCGGCAGTCGATCGCAATCTGATGCGCTTTTGCCGGCTAGGACGTCGGCGCTCCCAGGAACCATATCAACTTTGGAAGCAGACCATCGATGTCGACCATTGAATCCGCCTTGCTGGATATGGGCGGACTGGACATTCTCGCCGCGCAGAACACGCCGATTCATCGCCGCGACCCCCGGGCCAAGGTCCTGACCGCCCTGGCCTTCATCGTCACCGTCGTGTCCTTCTCCAAGTACGACCTGTCGGGCCTCCTTCCGCTCTTCCTCTACCCCGTCGTCCTGGTCGCGCTCGGCAATCTGCCGCCGCGCTACCTGCTGGGGAAACTGTTGCTGGCCTCGCCGTTCGCGCTGATCATCGGCGTCTTCAATCCGCTGTTGGACCGGACGATTCTCCTGCGGATCGGCCCGGTCGGGCTCTCCGGCGGCTGGATTTCGTTCGTCTCGATTCTGCTGCGGTTCCTCCTCACGGTTTCCGCCGCCTTGATCCTGATTTCCACCACCGGCTTCAACGCCGTGTGCCTAGCCCTGACGCGCCTGAAGGTCCCCCACGTCCTGACCGTCCAGTTGATGCTCCTGTACCGCTACATCTTCGTGCTGGCCGAGGAGGCCTCGCGCATGGTGCGGGCCTGGTCGCTTCGCGCGGTGAAGAGCCGGAGAATGTCGCCGAAGGTCTTCAGCTCCCTGGTGGGCCAGTTGCTCCTGCGCGCCGTGGACCGGGCGCAGCGAATCCACATGGCCATGCTCAGCCGAGGCTTCGACGGCGAAATCCGCCTGATCCGGCCGCTCCGGTTCGGCATGGCCGACGCCCTGTTCGTGCTGGCGTGGACCGCCTTCTTTGTGCTTGCGAGAGCCTGCAACCTGCCTCAATTGTTGGGTCAGGCTGTTCTGGGAATCACGCGATGACCCATCACATCGTCGAGGTCCAGGATCTAAATTACACGTACCCGGGCGGCGTCCATGCCCTGCAAGGCGTCTCCTTCCGGATCGTTCACGGGGAATCGGTGGGCGTCGTGGGCGCGAACGGGGCGGGCAAGTCCACGCTGCTGCGCCATCTCAACGGATACCTGATGCCGGTTCAGGGCAGCG
This sequence comes from Candidatus Sumerlaeota bacterium, assembly GCA_026398515.1. Lineage (GTDB taxonomy): Bacteria > Sumerlaeota > Sumerlaeia > JAPLSS01 > JAPLSS01 > JAPLSS01. Next base: position 7,778 of record JAPLSS010000541.1, read on the forward strand.
TGCGCATCGGCGATTGCCTGGTGGCCAAGCCGACGCTTCGCGACGTGCGGCGCGCCGTCGGCATGGTGTTCCAGGACCCCGACGATCAGTTGTTCATGCCGACGGTCTACGAGGACGTGGCGTTCGGCCCGCTGAATCTCGGCCTGCCGGCGGCGGAGGTTGAGGCGCGGGTCATGCAGGCCCTGGACACGGTGGGCGCGGCTCATTTGCGCGACCGCCCGCCGCACCGGCTGTCCGGCGGCGAGAAGCGGGCAGTGGCCATCGCCACCGTGCTGTCGATGGCGCCCGACCTGCTGGTGCTGGACGAGCCGACCTCCAACCTCGACCCCAAGGCCCGGCGGCAGTTCATTGAGTTGTTGCGAACCTTTCGGCATACCAAGATCATCGCCACGCATGATTTGGACATGATTCTCGACCTGTGCGAGCGGACGATCGTCCTGCACGGCGGCCGCGTCACCGCCGATGGGCCGACCCTGCAAATCTTCAACGATCCGGAGCTTCTGATGAGAAGCCACTTGGAAAAACCGCTTCGGATGCAAGCCTGTCCGGTGTGTGGAAAGCCAACATAGCGACGCTTTGAGTGGCACAGACAGTCTTGTCTGTGAATATGATCTTTGCCTTCGGAATTTCGCACAGACAAGACTGTCTGTGCCACAATAGGACAGACTTCTCCCATGAACCTCGCCGATCCTCGACAGAGCCGCTTCGCGCTGATCCGCGAGATGATGGAAACGCCGGATGTGATCCGCCGCATGGACTGGCGGGCGCCCGCGCGCCTCAGCCGCCGCGTGCGCGAGCGCGGCGACCTCCTGCTGACCGGCGAAGGCTCCTCGCGCATCTTCCCCGCCCGCAACGCGATCCATCTCGTTCGCCGCTCCGGCGTGCGCGAGCGCGTCTGGACCGAGGGCGCGCGCCAGGCGGCGGAGCAGCGGCTGGACGACGCGATGATCGTCGGCGCCAGCAACTCCGGCCGCACGCGGGAATTGATCGACCTCCTTCGCGCGTTGCGCAGTCGCGGGCATCGCGACCTGTATGGCCTGACCGCTTCGCCGGAAAGCCTTCTGGCGAGCATGTGCGACGAGACGTTCGTCTTGTCCTGCGGGATCGAGCAGGCGGTGGCCGCGACCAAGAGCGTCGTCGAACAAGCGCTCTTTCATCAAATCCTGGTTTCGGAATTGACCGGCGGACGCGACTGGCCGGCGCTGCTCGGTCAGTTAGCGACGAAGACCGATGCCGTTTTATCGCGGGACATCGATCCCGCGCTGGCCGAGCGGCTCGCCCGCGCCGAAACCGTCTACGTGGCCGGGCGCGACGACGGCGTGGCCGAGGAAATCGCGCTCAAGGCCTGCGAAATCGTGCGCAAGAAGGCCGTCTTCTGCGAGGGCACGTATATCCTGCACGGCGTCGAGGAAGTGATGACGCCGCGAGACGCCGTTCTACTGATCGATCCCTTCGAAGCCGAATGGGAGAAATATCAGGAAGTCCTGACGCGCGGAGTCGGCTTGCCGGTTTTGGCCATCTGTGGCGAGCGGAGCCAAACCGCCTGTGGCGAGCGGAGCCAAACCGCCTGTGGCGAGCGGAGCCGAACCACCTGTGGTGAGCGGAGTCGAACCACCGCCTCCCGCCCGACGCCGTTCCCTACGATTCCGATTCCCTCCATGCCCGAATTCGACTCCTATCTCCAATTGTGCGCCGGCTGGAACCTTCTCGTCGCCGCCGGCCTCGCTCTCACCCTCGACATCGACCATCCCCGCCGCGCCCGCAAGGTGGGGAACGAGTTCGTCGAATAGTCTCTTGTTATCACAAATCGTTTCCGGTAGCGTCTTTCGCGTTTGGCGGTTCATTCCCATCTTCGATTCGCCTTCCGACGGAGGAGCGGCCATGAAAACGCGGACGCTGGTTCTCGGCTACGTGGCGTTGGCCGTCGCACTCTGCGCTGTATTCGTTGGGCCGAGAATACTTCGAGCGCGTCGGATGTCGGCGGCGACATCGTCCTCCGCTCCGGCGCCCGCGGAATCGGCGGCGGCCTCGCGTCCTTTCTCCTACTCGCCGCGCCGCCCAAACCAGCCGCCCGCCGGGAGGGCGCCGCGTCCTCGAGCAACTCAAGGCGCGTTCCCACCGCTCGCTCCCGCCCCAGAAACGCGGCCTCAACCCGAAGAACGCTTCGAGAGGTCTCACGCCGGACCTCTTTGAGGAAACTCAGTAGACCCTGTCCCGCTATCGTGGTTTCCGCCGCGGAGCCGGCAGGTCAGCGCGGGCCGCGAGGGCGGCCTTCGTTCGTCGCCGCGCCGCTGAAGCGCCTCCAATCGCCGACGCCCGCCCCGGTCCTCCCCGTTATTTCGTAAAAGACGTCTTTGGCGTCCTGGGAGGGGCCCGCACTGGGCAGGACCGCGGCCGTGGTCTCCCAGTAAGGATTCGCTAGTCGGGTCGCCGCGGCATTGGGCCACGGGTCGTAGACGTAGTACCGATCGTCGGCCAAGTTGCCGGGGGTGCCGTTGTCGTCGTAGCCGGCGATCACTTTCATGTGGCCCACGCCTTCGGCCTGCTGCGTTGTGCCAATGGGCGGATTGAACATGTCCATGGGCCATCCTTGCTGGCCGGCGGGAGGCGGAAATGCCGAGGGGTGATCGCACCATCCCACGGGATGGTTTGCCCCAATGGCCGCCTGCAAGATGGGCGCGGCCATGGGAGCTTCCGGCGCGCCCGAATCAAAGCGGATGAAGAGCAGCCCGGCGAACGTCAGGCCGGCGTCGACCTCCAGCGGGACAGCGTTGGCCGCGCCGCCATCCCACAAGCCGACGCCATGGGTTTGGATGATTCCGTCGCCCACGACCTCCACGACGCCGCCTCCGATGGATTTGGCGTTGTCGTAGATTTTGTCCTGCGACAGGCCGAGGACGCCCTCGAAAGTCGCCAGCATGAGGATGGACGCCGGGGCGCAGTAGTACGAGCAATGGAGACAATCATTGTTGTTGCCATAGACCCCGTCATTGCCGGCCACGTCGTCGCGCGGAACATTTGCCGCCGAATGAACCCCCGGATTGGCGATGCAGTAGTTCCCCGGCCCGGCAACCGCCTGCACGCAGTTCAGGCCCGGCGCCGGCGCGGCCGTATCCTTGATCTGCAAGCGCAGCACAACTCCGGGGATCGTCACCTGGGCGCCGTCCGCCGGCGGGGAAAGCCACAACCCCAGCCCGAGAACGGCGAAAAAACCGACCGCTGGGTAAAGATTCTTGCCCATCGTACGCCTCCTTTTCGAGCGGAGACCCGCTCCGGTCTTGTTCTCAGGACTCAGCGCCTTGGCTTACGCCCGGCCCTGGCCCACAGCACAAAACCCACCCCTCCAGCCCGCGCTACATCAGGAGCGCCATCGGCCGAAGGAAATCCTCACGCCAAAGGAGTCTGGGTGCGCCCCCACCCCAAGGGGCTACTTCCCACTATAATGTATTATACCGGACCTGGCTTTGGGCCGACAAGCAGAATCGTTCTCTCAGATCCCATTCAGTCACCTTCGAGAGCCACCGGGAGGCGCCCGGATAAAAGCGAACGGGACGGAAGGAGCGCATCCCGCGGCGCAGCTGCCGCCAGAAATTCGGGGACGGCGCGTCATGGCGCCTCGCGGCCAGTGGTTGGAGGCCAGGAAGCAGCGCCCGAACGCCCCGCCGGACCAAACCAAAATTAGGGGACAGGAAACGAATTAGACCATTCGCGTCGTATTTCGGTGGCGCTCTACTCAATACCCTTGATTGATGATTTCGGGACGGTTTACCTAATACCCCCGTCTCGGGAGGACGTTGCGCGGTCGCCTGGAATCGCCCCGGTGTCGGGCGGTTGTCCGTCTCTTTCGGGATCGCGCGCGGACGGGGCGGTCCATGCTGCTCAACCGCCCGATCTCTTCCGGCCCCTTGGTTTGCCTCGAAAGGAATCGACGAGAGGAATGGAGTTGCAAGGAACGCAAAGAGCGCATAGAAGAACAAGGGGGATTTTCTTCTATTGCTCTGCGTCCGCCGCGGTTTCTTTGAGTTCTTTGCGTCTTTTGCGGTGAGTCAATCCGGCGCCCCGTGGCGCCTTTCCGGCCGTTCTGAGGCTCACGCCTGGCGGTCCTGCAAGCCGAGCTTCTTCATCTTCAGTTGCAGCGTTCTTCGCGAGACGCCGAGGCGGGCGGCGGCGCGGGTGCGGTTGCCGGCGTGCTCGTCCAGGGCGCGGCGGATCATCTGGGCCTCCAAGGCGTCCGAGGTCGCGCCGACTTGGTCTTTCAAAAGAGAGGAGGCGGAGGCCAGAGGGCGGATGGCCGCGTCCAACTGGCGCGCGACGGCGTCCGCGGTGATGGTGTCTTCCGGCTCGAGGACCATCAGGCGCTCCAGCAAGTTCTGCAACTCGCGCACGTTGCCGGGCCAGTCGTGCCGCAGAAGGGCCTCCGCCGCTTCCGGCGAAAGGCGCGGGGCGCCGCGGCCGAAGCGCGCGGCCAGGCGCGCGCAGAACGCTTCGGCCAGCAACGGAATGTCTTCCTTGCGTTCGCGCAGCGGCGCCAGGCGCAACGTGATCACGTGGAGCCGGTAGTAGAGGTCATCGCGGAACAGCCCCTCGGCGACCATCTCGCGCAGTTCGCGGTTCGTCGCCGCCACCACCCGCGCGTCCACCGACCGCGTTTTGACCCCGCCGACCCGCTCGAACGTCCGCTCCTCGAGCGCGCGCAGCAGTTTCGGCTGCAACTCCAGGGGCATCTCGCCGATCTCGTCGAGGAAGACCGTGCCGCCCTCGGCCAGTTCCAACCGCCCCGGTTTGGCGGCGACCGCGCCGGTAAACGCGCCCTTCTCGTAGCCGAACAGCTCGCTTTCGATCAGTCCCGCCGGCAGCGCCGCGCAGTTGATCGCCTGGAACGGCCCGGCGGCGCGCGGCCCGCTTTCGTGCAGCAGGCGCGCGATCAACTCCTTGCCCGACCCCGTTTCGCCGACGAGCAGGACCGTGGAATCGACCGCAGCGGCGCGCCGGACCTGTTCCAGGAGCGCGCGGACCGCGACGCTCCGCCCCAGGAACGTCGCCTCGGAGGCCGCCTGCGCCGATCCGGTCGAAGGCCCGGCCCCATCGGCCTCGCGCGACGAGCGCGTGTTCAGCGCCTTCTCCAGCGTTTGCAGCAGGAGCGCGTTGTCGATCGGCTTGGTAAGGTAGTCGAACGCGCCGCGTTTCATGGCCTCGACGGCGGTTTCGAT
>JAPLSS010000144.1 GCA_026398515.1 Candidatus Sumerlaeota bacterium
GGAAGTCCATGGGGAGGCGATAGAGATCGAGCATCGTGGTGAAATGGGCGTCGGGGCTGTCATCTTCCTTCATCCAGCGCTGCAAGTCCCTTTTCGCCTTGCCATAGCTGACGAGTCCGCCCCGATATACCTCGCGAACCTCTTTTCCTCCAATCCGGCGCGTTCGGCGCCCCGTTTCAACTTGCCGGGGCAAGAGGAACAGGGATTTCCGTGCCAGATATGGCGCGAGCGTCTCTCGGACAAACGTCTGTTCCGTGAGACCCTCAACCACCACATTGAGCCGAATCATCTCGATGGATGTCCGCCGGTGACGTTCTTCTGCCACAACTCGCCCAGAGAATACTCCTCAAGCCACTCCGCCAGCGCCTCCTCGGTCAGACGCGGCCGGAAGACCGACTCGCCCATGCATCGTTCGACGACCACCACGTCCTCCGGCTGGAAGTGATCCACAAGCGTCGGAGATTGCGTGGCCACAATGACCTGCGCGGAGTGAGACTTCTCCTTAAGAAGCGAAGCCAGAACCTGAATGGCCAACGGGTGGAGCCCCAGCTCGGGCTCATCAATGATCAAGATGTCCGGAGAAGTTTCCCGAGGCTGCAACAACAACGTGGCCAGCGCCATGAACCGCAACGTGCCATCGGAAATCTGATGCGGGCCAAACAACAGATCTGAATCGCGCTCTTTCCAGTTCAACAAAATGGTCCGCGGATTCAGCGGAGAAGGCGCCAAGTCGAAATCCCCGAAGAATGGCGCGCACTGCTGAATGGTCTGCACGATGCGACGATAGTAGTCGCTATGCCTCTCCTTCAGCATGAACAGGAAAGAGGGAAGATTGCTGGCATCGCTCTTCAAGAACCGGTTGTCATCGATATAGCCGGTCATGCGAATCCGCGCTTCTCTCGATGTGTCATGGAATTGAAACACACGACATCCCGAGAGGATCGCGCGCAGCACGCTTGCCGTTTCTCGAACCGCCCTCCGCTCTCCTTTCTCTGAGGTTTCCTTCAGCCTGCTCTCCAGATGGCCTGCCCCCAGCTGCGCGGTGAAGGGCGGGCCTTCCCGCCCTTTCCGTTGGAAGGAAAGGCTCTCTTCCGCGAACAAGAGCGTATCCGGCGCCGCGTGGAAGAGGCGAACATGATAGGAATTGCGGCCCGCGTTTGTCTCGAAGGTCAGATTTGCGGTGATCTGCGGGGTGGTGCGAGAACCGTAGAACAGGAGCGAATTGGCCCCCCCTTCCGTCCCAACATAAGTTTGCATGGCCTCGGTCATCCCGTAGTTGAGGAGACGGAGGAACGAGATGAAATTCGATTTCCCCGAACCGTTGGCGCCGATCAGGACATTGATCCGACCGAGCGATAGACGAGCATCCTTGAATGACTTGAATCCCGCGATTTCCACGTCGCTCATTGTGTTCATATGGTCATCCTCCAAACCCTTTGACTGAACGGCTTCATCCCCGCTCTTCACCGCCATCACGAGGGGGAGATCTATTGGTTCTCTGCGATTGTTCGTCCGGCCAATGCGTCGACGCCGCGACGAACCACGTTCATAGATACTCTATCCCGCAATCCATTCGCAACGCCAGCGCAAGAAATATCGAGCCTGACGATGCAATTCCTCTCTGGCGCGCCGGATTTCCTGCTCTGGAACACGGGCGCGCGGCAGACAGGAGCATAGTCGAGCGAGCAGGGAATCCCTTCAGCCCGCGGCGCCGCCTGAAACGTTTCGCGCGGGAGCGCCCCGTCGCCTTGGCGCCGCGCCGAGCGAACGCGCAGGCAAAAGACTGTCCGTGCCCCGAACGGCGCCCCTCGCCCGGAGGGGATATGCGGGCAGGCCCGGTCCTCGTCAGCGGCCCGGCGGCTTCGGCTCAGCCGCTTCGGAGGAGTCGATCGCCTTCAGGAAGCGCGCCATCTGCTTGCCGTCCGGCGGCCACCACACGCAGTAGATCTGCAGGAAGTTCTTCGTCGCCGCATAGGTGGCCAGCGCCGCCTTCACGCCGCTGTCCGCAGAGCCGTCGCCGTATTCGTCGAGGGTCCCCAACTGGCATCCCGCCAGGCACTTGGGATTGGCGCCGTGGACGGCAACTTCCACCTGGCGAAGCATGTCGACGGTGGCCGCGCGCTTGGCGTCGGTCTGGTATTTCTGGCACTGGACGAGGTAGGCGTCGTAATACGGCGCCAGCGAAGCGGCCAGCTTCAGGCCGTCGCGATTCATGGGAATGAAGGCCGTCTTCCAGCGGCGCGCGTCGGCGAAAGCCCGAAGGCGCCGGGACGTTCCCGCCACGTCGTCCTGCTCCGCCTGGGGCGTGTCCTTCCAGTGCTCGAAATCATAGATGATCCATTTCACCGAGGCGGGGGCGCGCTCGGCGGTCGCTTGCGCGGCGGCGAACGACGGGGTGGTCCACGCGAACTGCCCCACCTTGATGCCGGCCCAATCCTCGAAGTTGTCCTTCAGGGGAGCGTCGGCGACCAAGTCGAACTCCTTGCCCAAGCCGCCGTTCCACGCGTCGATGACGGTCTGGCGGTCGCCGTACGCTGGGACAATAAGGATGACGGGGATCGTGCGATCCGCGAACGCCGTCGCGGTCAGGGCGAAAAGCGATGCCAGGCACGTGAGAACAAGAAGTCGGGAAGGAATTGACATGACGCGGGGCCTCCTCGGCAGGCAGAATGCCGCACCGCCGGCTTCCGACGAAGACCGCCTGAAGGCGGCGCTACGAACTCACCCGGCCACGCGCGACGCCACGCGCACGAACCGCTCGACCGTATGGGTGATCCGCCAACGCGGATCGTGGCTCAGATACGTGATCATCGTGTCGTTCAACGGCCGGACCCATTGTTTGGGCACTTGGCTTCGGCCGACCATCGCCCCGACAATCGAGCCGGCGGTGGCGGCGGTGCAGTCGTTGTCCAGGCCCATGGCCACCGTCTCGCCGATGGTTTTCGTCACATCGCCGCGCCCCAGGATCGTGCCGAAGATCGTCAGCGCGGCGTTGTTGTTCGTGTGCACGCCCGACATGCCGGCGAACCGCTTGTCGACCGCCGCGCGCGCCTCCTGCCAATCCCGGATCTTCGGCGCCCGGCCAAGCGCCCAGCGCACGTCGTTGGCGAGCCGGCAGTCCTTCGGGATCTCGGTGAGCGCGATCCGGTAGGCTTCGGCCGGGTCGTCGACGACGAAGGCGGCGGCGATGGCGGCGGAGAAGAACATCTCGCCGTAGATCCCGTTGCGCCGGTGCGAGATATAGGCGTCGCGATACGCCATCTCCGCCGCCTTTTCGGGCCAGCCGGCGGCGGCGTAGCCCCAGGGGTCGGAGCGGATGTCGGCGCCGATCCATTCCTGGAATGGGTTGTTGATCTCGGCGCAGCGCTTCCACGACACGCCGGCGCGCAGGTTCTCCAGCGCCACTTTCTCGGCCGTGGCGGCCAACGGCAGGCGCTTGAGCCACGCCGCGGCGACGTCAGCCGTGGGGAAGTCCGGCCCGTATTCCTCGAGAATGAGCAGCCCCAGCAGGGTGTAAGCGATGTCGTCGTCCGCCGGCGCGGCTTTCATCTTCGGCAGCGTGTAGTCCTCGCAGCGCGAGGTTTTGTAGCGATGGACATGCGGCCGCGCGGCGGCCATCCAGTACTGCGTCGGCGGAAACGCCTGGCCCAGGTATTCCGCCCACTTGCGCATCTCCTCGACCGGCCAGCCCTCGACGATCGCGCCCAGAACGTTGCCGGCCACGCGCGCCAGAAGCGCCCCGCCGATCTTCTCGCGGAGGACCGGCTCGTCGATCCGCTCGACCAGACGCCGCAGGCCGGGCGGGCGCAAGGCGCGGATGGCGGCCAGGCCGTCGGGCTCGGCTTCGGCCAGCGCTCGGTCGCCTTTGGCGCGGATCAGCTGTTTTTGCAGGCGCTGGGCGGCGCGGCTCAGCTTCTCGATCTCCTTCGCCGGATCGGCGCCCTGCTCGCGACGCAGATCGGCCCACTGTAACAGCGATTTCACTTGGTCCTGCAATGCGGGGAAATAGGGCATTGGACTAGGCTCCGTGTGCAGCTTGGAATAACGGCGGAAACGTGAGACGCGACGCGTCGAAGGGCATATAACACAACAGGGGAGTTCCAGGAAACCGGAATTCGCGGGCCGGATGCGCCCGGCGGCGTTTCGGCGCGGCCCGGACAATATCTCGCGTTGATTTCCTGGCGCCGATGCGTTACATTCCCGCCAGTTTGGACCGAGCGTCTCTTTGGGCGACAGCTTGTCATTCAGCAGGAATCTCTTAAGAAGCGCGTTGGAGCGATTGCCTGTCAGGAGAGCAAAATTATGAAGTGGAAGAATGTCGTGCTCCTTTTGGGCGTGTCCCTGGCGTTGCTGTGTCCGCGTTGGGCCGCGTCTTCGATGTTTCTCAAGCGCACCCTGGGCGAACTGACGCGGGAGGCCGACGCGATTGTGCAGGCCCGGGTCGTCGCCTTGCAGCCGAAATGGGTCTACGACGCGCAAGGCAGGCACATTCACACCTTCGTCACGTTCCACAAGGAAGCCGCCCTCGTCGGCGACGTGCCGGGCGACACGTTCACCCTGGATGTGATCGGCGGGACCGTCGGCAACATCACCGAGGCGCTGTCGGACTGCCCGCAATTCACGCGCGATCTGGAGGCCGTGCTGTTCCTCCAGGCCAACCCGTTGCGGGTTCTGCCGGGGCCGCAAGGCGTATATGAAATCTCCAATGGCAACGTGTACATCGGGATCAGCGAGGTCCCTTTGGCGCGTTTCCGGGATGGGCTGGCCACGCTGGCCCGGAATCCCTCGGCGCAGGTCGACTTCACGGCGCCCACGAAGGAAGCCGCCGGCGCGCCCGCCATCACCAACATCACGCCGACGCTGGCCTCCGCCGGCACGAACACGCGCGTCACCATCAACGGCAGCGGGTTTGGCGCGTCGCAAGGCACGGGGCACGTGGATTTCTTCTACCAGACCGGCCAGCCGACGATTCAGGCCTCCATCGTCTCTTGGACCGACACGAAGATCGTCTGCACGGCGCCGGTCGGCACGGTCAACGGCTACCCGGGCTCGGCGGCCAGCGGGCCGGTCACGGTGACCGGCAGCGGCGGGACGAGCTCCGGCTACCTGTTCCGCGTCTCCTTCGGCTACGGGCAAACGCGCTGGTCGGGCGGCTCGCCGGTGGTGGACTACAAGATCAACGAAAACACGGCCGACACGACGGGCGAAGGGGCGGCGGTGCAGGTGGCGGCGGAGAGCTGGAACAACGCCGGGGCCAAGTTCGCGTTCCGCTACGCCGGCAGCCACACCAACACCACCGCGTCGTTCGACGGCGTCAACGAGATCCTCTGGGGCAGCCTGCCGCCGGGGGTGATCGGGATGGCGACGTACTGGTATGACGCCAGCAACAACATGCAGGAGGCCGACATCGTCTACAACGATGCGTTCGACTGGACCGCCGGCTATCCGTCCGGCTCCCAGATGGACATCCAGACGATTTCGACCCATGAGCTGGGGCACTGGCTGTCGCTGCGCGACCTCTATGGCGACATCGGCGACGGCGTCTACGACGTGGCCAAGGTGATGTATGGCTACGGGAGCTATGGCGAGGTCAAGCGGAACCTCCACGCCGACGATCAGGCGGGCATCCAGTGGATCTATGGCTCGGCGGGGCCGCCTCCGCCGACGGGCCATTATTATGTGACGCCCAACGGAAGCGACTCCAACCCCGGCAAGAGCTGGGCGCAGCCGCTGCGGAGCCTGGGCAAGGCGCTGTCCCTCAGCAGCCCCGGCGACGAGATTTGGGTGCGTATCGGCTCCTATCCGGAAAAGATCAGCTTCACGGACCGCAAGATGTACGGCGGCTTCCTGGGGTTCGAGAAAAGCCTCGCGGACCGCACGAACATCGACCCGGAGAAGTCCTTCACCCTGTCGTCCATCGACGGGCAGAGCACGGGCCGCTGCGTGACCATCACCGGGCAAAACGCCACCGTGCTCGACGGCTTCAATCTGACGAATGGCTCGTCGGACCAGGGCGGCGGGCTGAGCATCACCGCCGGCACGGTGGCCAACTGCCGCATCGACGGGAACCTCGTACAGGGGACGTCGCCGCATGGGGGAGGCCTGTACGTCAACGCCGGGACGGCCGGGGTCCAGGTGAGCCACTGCGTGATCGTGTATAACCAGGCGCAGGGCGCCGACGCCGCCGGCGGGGGGGTGTTCAACAGCGGCGGGATGATCGACAACTGCCAGATTGACAACAACATTGCCGGGGGAACGCTGGCCAACGGCGGCGGCGTGTACAACCAGAATTCGGGCAAAGTCGCCAACTGCGTGATTTCGGACAACCAGGCCGCCGGCGCCGGCGGCGGCGTCTACAATCGCGCCTCGCTGCTCGTCAGCGAAGTGGCGTCGAACACCACGGATGGCCAGGGCGCGGGCGTCTACAATGCCACCGACGCGTTGATCGACGGCTGCCAGATCCATGACAACGTCGCGACCGGCGGCGGCGGCGGCGTCTATTCCCGCGGCCGGTACGTGCAAAACTCCCTCATTCACGACAACCGCGGCGCCGGGGGCGGCGGGGTCTACCTGAGCGACCCCAGCGCCCTGCTCAACTGCATCCTGTACTCCAACCAGTCGCTGGGTGACGGCGGGGGCGTCTACGATGATCGCTCCACCGGCCTAATGGCCAACTGCACGGTCACCGACAACACGGCCTCCGGCCTGGGCGCCGGCGTGTACAACGACACCGGAACGATTCACAATGCCATCGCCTGGCAGGACCAGGGGGCCGACATCGTCGTGCGCCAGGACGCGCTCAGCGGCCTCTGGTACGGCTCGGTGGACTATAGCTGCATGGGCCAGTACGTCGGGCCGGAGGGCCTGGGCAACCTCTTTGTCGATCCGGAATTCGTCGATCCCGACGCGCTCGACTTCCATATCCGCGTCGATTCGCCGTGCGTCGACACGGGCCGGTTCATCAAGGACCTGCTGACGGACTTCGAAGGCGGCATGCGGCCCTTCGACGGCGATGGGTTGGGCGCGGGGACGACCGGCGACGGCTCGGATTACGACATCGGCGCCGACGAATTCCAGACGCCGGGCCTCCCCATTCTCGCCGGCGTGACCGACAACAAGGATGGAACCATCAAACTGAGTTGGGACAACCGCTACGCGCCTCCCCTGGAGTTCCTCGCCTTCGGCTACGACATCTACCTGGGGCAGTGGCTCCAGGACGCCGGCGGATCAATGTGGTTCCCCTTCGCCTATGACGAGCGCGCCGGGCTGCTTCCGACGACCTACACCGGCGGCTATCACGCCTGGATCTCCAGCCTGTACGACGGCGGCCTGTGGCTCCCCTGCGCCAACCCGTGGACCGGGATCACGTACGGCGGCGCTCCCCACCTGCCGCGGGACTTTTCGGCCGAGGATCTCGGCTCGCTCAAGGCGCGGCTGCACTGGACCTCCGACATCTATGGGGTCTGGCACTACCAGGCGATCGCCTTTGAAACGGCCACCGGCCAGTTCGTCCCCACGATCGGCCCCAACGGCAACAGCTATTGGCAGTTCTCCGTCTATCCCAGCCCCAGCTACATGAATGGGACGTTGGATGTGACCGTGCCGGCGGAGGGCGACTACGACTTCCTGTTGCGCGGCATGGCCTGGGACACGCAGACCGTCGGCGAGTTCTCCCAGACGCAGGTCAGCATGACGGGCCCGTGAGCCGGATTGCGCGCCCCGACGTTGGACAAACGCGCGGGCAAGACGGCCCGCGCCCCGCGCAGCGCCGTCTGCTTATGAGTCGGGTGAGAAATCCGGCTTACTCTTGCCGGCGCATCTGGAGGGCGATGGCCTTCGGCAGGACTTCCTGGCGTTCGTGTTCGATGTGCTCGGAGAACGCGCGGCGGAACGCCCACACCGCGCACAGATCCACCGTGTCCCACCACGCCTCGCGGATGCTGGCCTGGCGCAGGAGGAGATGGATTTCCTCGCGCGACTGATTCACCAGTTTGCGCAGCCGATCGTGCTGCGCCACGACGTCGGCCAGGACTTGCCCGCCTTCCTCGGACGACTGAAGCGCCGGGCGGAACAAATCCTCTTCCTCGACCAAATGGGGCAGGAAGACGCGTTGCATCCAGCCGAGCAGCGGTTGCGCCACGGCCTGCGCGTCGGACGGGGCAGGGGCCTTCTTGTCGCGAATCCGCGCGAACGGACGCAACGATTCGTCCAGCGACTTCAGCATCTTCTCATGCTGTCGGGTCAAAGCCTGGGCCAAAGCTTGCATGGTCCGATTCCTTGCGGCGAAGCCGGGCAAACCCCTTTCACCCGGACGCCGAGAACCTGCCACGGAAGCGGACAAACCACAATGATCTGAATCATAGGGCCTGGAACGGCGCCGGCGGGGACGGCGCTACTTTCTCCCCGGCGCCTCGGGGAGCGGAAACACCACAATGGGCCGGAAGACGCTCCCCTCGGCCACGCAAACGGCCGCCAAACGCCCCGACGCGTCGACGACCGCCGCGACCGCGA
>JAPLSS010000096.1 GCA_026398515.1 Candidatus Sumerlaeota bacterium
CAGAACGGCCTGACCTTCCTGCTCTACACGGCGTTGCTCTTGGCGCTGCTGTTGTTCTTCGCCGAGGACAACCCCCAAGGCCTGACGGTCGATGTGTTGCGCCAAGCCCTCAAAGCCTTGCGCGCCGCCTTCGGCCTGGGCACCGTCTGGCGACGAAACACCTACGCCTCGAGAAAGGCAAAAAAGAGGAAAAACCTTTAGACGCGACTGGCTGCCAGCCCGCGCAAGAGGCTCAGAAAACGAATAAATGCGCGGACTGGCGGCCCACGCTACGCAAAACGCCCTCGTAGGGAGAAATCCAGGATAGCGCTCTGACCGCGATCGACGGGCGCGTTTCAGGACTCAACGATGCGCTTGCCTTCGAGCGAATCGAGGACCTGCATCAACCGCCGTTTGGCTTTGTGCTGCGCGCGCAAGGCCAGCAAATACGAGCGCCACTCGGCCTCGCGATTCGTCTTCTGGTAGACCGCTCTCATCTTGCGCAAATGGACCGCCGCTTCCTGATACGCGGCCGGTTGGACAACCGCGATCTTCTGTTCGGCCAAATCCCGCCAGATCCGCAATGACACATCGGGATGGCTTTCCTTCACGGCCTCGGCCACCTTGGCGTGGCCCGGCCCAAACCAGGTCTTCCTCTTTCGCGACGCCTCGTGCCAGCGCAACACGTCGTCGGTGCGTTTTTCGTGAATGGCGACGTCGATCAGCGTGTTGATGTCCGGGAATTCGCGCCGAAACCTGGGCGCCGGCGATTTCACGTCCACCGGTGGCAGCGGCCAACCGGTCGAGTCGCCCCCAGCGGCTTGGCCCGGCTCCTGTCCGGTTTCCAGGAAGCGAAGGGCCGCCGGGCGGACCGCATCCCAGGCGTCGGCGGCTTTTGCCGCCTTTTCCAGATCGCGGTAGGTTGCGAGACCGGGCGATTCGAAAAACGTGAACGCGCTCCACGCGGCCACCGCCGGCCAATCCTTCTCGTTCTCCGCCATCTTGCGCAACCGGCCGCGCAGGCCATCGGCGATCCCCGGCCATTTCCCGATCGTCTTGGCGTAGCCATCGAGCGCCCATCGCCGCGCGTCGTCCCTGCGCTTCGCCGCCAGCAAGCGATCCACGAGTTGCTCGTAGCAGCGCGTGATCGGCGCTTCGCGCTCCAGGAGCGGGATGATTTCGCTCCTCCGGCCCGCTTTCTCCAGCGCGTCAATCAGCCATCGCATGACTTCTTGCCTTCGGTAATCGTGCGAAAAAGAGCCCTCCTTTTCCGGCGGCGGCGGGAATGACTGGAGCCGTTTGTCCAATGTCTCGGCGACTTCGTTCCAGTCCTTCTTCGCATATCGCTTGCCGCCCCACGGGGCCTCGCAGCCTTCCAGAATGCCGTAGTCCTCTTGCAGAAACGCGTCGATTATCCAGAGCAGTTGATCCGCGGGCTTGAGCGAGGATTTGGGGACCGCCTCAAACACGATCTTCATACAAGCGCCGATGGCCGCGGCCAGCTCGCCTTCGTCGTCGGACTGCCCGACCTGTTCCGTGCCGCGCTGGAGAAGGTCTTCGCCCAAGGACAGCACGTCGTCGGCCCGTCCCTGGTCCAGCAGCGCCCGCAGCCGCTCCTCCACGCGGCTGTAATCCGGCGCGGACCCTTCGCCAGTCCAATCGTTGCGCCAGGCGGGCTGCGCCGTCAGTTTGCGAATCTCTTTTCGAATGGAGGCGAGCAGGCGGTCCGGGCGTCCGCTTTGCATCTCTTCGCGATCCTCCAACGCGGCGCGGACTTCGGGGTAGGAGTCGGCCAGCTCGAGAAGCAGGGCGAGCAGGTCGTCTCTCGTCTTCGATTCGAGGAACCG
>JAPLSS010000294.1 GCA_026398515.1 Candidatus Sumerlaeota bacterium
GCCCGCCAGGCCCAATATCCTCTATGTCATGGGCGACGACCACTGCGCCACCGCCATCGGCGCCTATGGCTCGCGCCTGGCGAAACTCAACCCCACCCCCGTCATCGACACGTTGGCGCGCGACGGCATGCGCTTCGACAACTGCTTCTGCGTCAACTCGATCTGCACCCCCAGCCGCGCCAACATCATCACCGGCCAATACAGCCAGGCCAACGGGGTGCTGACGCTGGGCGGGCATCTGCCGGCGGAGAAGCAATACCTGCCGAAGCTGATGAAGGAGGCGGGATATTCCACCGCCATCGTGGGGAAATGGCACCTGTCGGACGAGCCGCAATTCGACTACTACAAAGTCCTGCCCGGCCAAGGGGTTTACTTCAACCCGCAGTTCCACGAAACGGGCCAGGGCCGGTATCCGAACAATCTGGTCAAAACAACAGGCTACGTGGTGGACTTGACCATGGACGCCGCGCTGAATTGGCTCCAGCGGCGCGACAAGACCCAGCCGTTCTTTCTTTGCGTGCATTTCAAGGCCCCGCATGGCCCCTGGTCCTATCCCGACCGATACGCCAGTTGGCTGGAGGACGTGGAGATCCCCTATCCCGACAGTTTGTTCACGCAGGGCAATCACGGCTCCATCGCCACCCGCGGCGACCACGACGAGTTGATTCATTACCTCGGCTCTTCGGTGGGCCGCCGCAATGTCCTGCGCAATCAGGCCGGCAAGACCGCCAAGGGCGCCAACGTCTCTGATGAAGAAGCGCTGAAGATGTGTTACCAAGATTATCTGCACCGATACCTGCGATGCGCGAAAAGCAACGATGACAACCTCAAGCGCATGCTCGACTATCTCGCGGGCGAAGGGGTCCTCGACGACACGGTGATCTGCTATACCGGCGACCAGGGCATGTGGCTCGGCGAGCACGACTACATCGACAAACGCTGGATGTACGAGGAGTCGATGCGCATGCCCTTCCTCGTCCGCTATCCGCGCAGTGTCGCGGCCCGCTCGCGCACGGACGCGCTGGTCAACAACACCGACTTCGCCCCGACGCTTCTCGACTTCGCCGGCGTGGCGACCCCGGATTACATGCACGGGCGCAGCTTCCGCGGCATTCTCGAAACGGGCCAGGAGCCGGCTGACTGGCGCGACGCCACCTACTACCGCTACTGGATGCACCTTTCCAGCCACTATAACCCCGCTCACTTCGGCGTCCGCGCCAAGAGATACAAACTCATCTTCTTCTATGGCGTCAACTACAAGGGCGGCGGCATTCCGACCCCGCCCGGTTGGGAGTTTTATGACCTGGAAAAAGACCCCGAGGAGATGAACAACGCCTACGGCGATCCCGCCTACGCGTCGGTGATTGCGGATCTGAAGCAAAAGATCTTGGCGCTGCGGGAAAAATACGGCGAGACGGACAACAACTATCCCGCCATCCAAGCCATCATCGACAAGCACTGGAACACCACGGACGAAACCCGCGCCGAAGCCGTTCGAATTTCTCATGAGGCGAAGAAACAGTTTGAGCAATTGGCCGCCATGAGGAGAGAGAAAGGCAAGAAACCGAGAGAGCCGAAGGCCGAGGCCAAGGATTAGCCGGCCAACATCATCCGCGAAAGGATAATATGCACAATATGCCTCATAGGACTGACACACTGGTTCCCACACGAACGGCCAAAGAAGAAGAGATCGAAATGCGGATGGTCGTTATAGTGGCGCAGGCTTTCCAGGCTGTGATCTTCGGCATTGCGGGCTATTCCGTCGTTCACAGGCTGGAAAGCCAGCGCCACTGTAGCGTCTACTCGAATGGAAAGGGGAGTTTATCATTATGAATGAACGCAACAGCCAACACGCACTTGCGGAAAACGCAATCCTGCCTCGCCGCGACTTCCTGCGCGCGGGAGCCGCCGCTTGTCTTACAGTGCCGGCGCTCGGCGGCGGGTTATGCGGGGAGGCGGGCGAGAGCGCGACCACGCCCTCCAGCGCCATCCCGTCTTACCTCAAAGGCTACGAAGGCGTTTACGCGCACGATCCCCGCGCCGCCGCCCTCCAATGGTTCGTCGACGCCAAGTATGGCCTCTTTATCCATTACGCGCTGGCCAGCCTGATTCCGGGCGGCAAGGCGGAGCTGAAGAAACGCGGGAGCACGGACTGGAAAGAAGTCTTCAAGCAATTCACCGCCGAGAAGTTCGATGCCGGCGCCATCGCCGACCTCGCCGTCGCCGCTGAGATGAAATATGTCAATTTAACCACCCGCCACTTAGGGGGAATGTGCCTCTACCGCACGTCGACGACCGACTTCACCAGCGTCAACTCGCCCGCCAGGCGCGACCTGGTCGGCGAGATGGCCGAAGCCTGCCACAAGCGCGGATTAGGCTTTTTCACTTACGTGCCGCCCGAGACCGCCCGCACCACCGACGACATCCTCGAAACCAACAAGACGCAATTGCGCGAGTTGCTGACCCAATACGGGCCGCTGGCCGGGATGTGGTTCGACGGCATCGGCAACTATTACAAAGGAATGGACCAGTACGCGCGCCTGAGCGACACATTCGCCTTCGTGCGCTCGCTTCAGCCGCAATGTCTCATCTCGTTCAAGAACGGCGCGTTGGGCGAAGAGGACTTTCTGGCGCCCGAGCATACGTTCGAACGAAAGCGCGGGCGCCAGTCGCCGGAAGCCTGGGAGAAACTGAAGGACAAGCCGGTGGAGATCTGCGCCACCATGCAGGATAAGAACCAGTGGATCAACGCCGAGGGCGCGCGCCACAAGACGGCCGGCGACGTGATAAAGTCGCTGCGTGTTGCGCGAGGGCAAGGATACAACTTGCTGCTCAATTGCGGCCTGCGCGGCGACGGGTCGGTGCATCCCGACGATGAGAAAGCGTTGCGCGAAGCGGGCGAGATGATCCGCAAGGATGGCTTCCCGCCGGGGAAGGTCTGAAGCCAGCGCGACGCGCGCTCCCCGCAGCCAAGGCTATGCTTTCAGAAAGGCCCGAGCATGGACGGCATTCGAATTCAGTTCATCGACATCCTTGTCATAGTAGCTTACTTCATCGGCGTCGTGTCCCTTGGACTCTGGATCGCGCGAAAGAAGATCGCCGGCGGCCGGGACTATTTCCTCGCCAGCCGTGAGATGACCTGGCCGCTGGTGGGCGCCTCGCTTTTCTCGACCAACATATCCAGCCAGCAATTCGTCGGCCAGGCCGGCATGGCGTTCACGCTGGGCATCGTCGTCGGCGCCTTTCAGATGATCGGCGGCATGTGCTTTTTGTTTCTGGCGGTGTTCTTTCTCGACACCTACATGAGCCTGAAGCTATTCACCTCGCCCGAATTCTTCGAGCGGCGCTTCAGCCGCGGGAACCGCGTGTTTGTCTCCCTCATCAATATTCTCATTATTATGATGGGCAACGTGGCGGCCTCGTTTTATGGCGGCGCCGTGGTGCTGTCCGCTCTGCTCGGCTGGGATGTGTCGCCCCATTCCAATGAGCTGTTCTGGGCGGCGGTGATTCTCATTGGCGTGACAACCGGGAGTTATACGTTGCTCGGCGGGCTGCGCTCGGTCATCTACACGGATTTTGTGCAAGCCTTCATCCTGATCGCCGGCGGCGCCATCACCTTGATCGCCGGAATGGCCAAAGTGGGCGGGCCCCACGCGCTGTTCGGCCTCGCCGACGCCTCGGGCGCCAGCATGTGGAGCATCATTCGTCCCTGGAGCCATCAGCTCGGCTGGCTGCCGTTGCTGAGCGGCGTCTTCATCCTCGGCGTTCACGGCCATTGCACGGACCACGACTACATCCAGCGGTGCCTGTCGGCAAAGAACCTGTATCACGCGAAGATGGGAGCGGTCTTCGCCTCGTTCCTCAAGGTGTCGGCCCTGTTCATTATCGTCATGCCGGGAGTCATCGCCGCGCGCCTGTATCCCGATCTCAAGACGCCGGACTCGGCCTATGCGCGACTGCTCATCGACGTGATTCCCGTGGGGCTGTCCGGCCTGTGCCTCGCGGGGTTGCTGGCCGCCATTCAATCCAGCGTAAGCTCCGGCCTCTCCGCTACGGGATCACTTCTGTCCTACGACTTTGTCCTGCGCCATGTGAAGGACCCGAGCGACCGGAAGGCCTTGGTCCTCGGACGGTTGATCGTCCTGGTCCTGCTCATCCTCTCGATGGTATGGGCGCCGTTCATCCGTCATTCCACGTTGCTTTATAGTTATCTCATTAAGGTCTGGACGTACACCGCGCCGCCGGTGTTTGTCTGCGTGCTCTTTGGGTTGTACTACAAATGGGCGAATGCAAAGGCCGCCCTGGCCACCATGTTCGAGGGAGCGGCGCTAAGCATTGCCGGGGTCTCGACGTTGAACCTGAAGTATGCGCCGTTTCCGCAATGGAAAGATCATCTGCCCGTGTACTTAAAGAATGACTTGAATATGAGTTTCATCATCACCTTGGTCTGCGTGGCCATCATGTTGATTGTAAGCCATGCGACCGGCGCCACACAAGAAGACTTGGAGAAAGCCGAGGCCATTCGGCGTTCGCGGGCGGTCGACCTGGCGCCCATGTCGCGCCTGGAGACGATCAAATACCGCTCCACCGTGGCGGTATTCCTATTGGTGTGGGTGGCGGTCTTGCTGACGTTCTCGCCCCTGGGATTGGGCCGAGCGCCGCGGTAAGCGCCGGACAGGCCGGCGGGGCGTGTTTCCCCTCACAGACTCCATCCCTCCCGGTAGTCCCGGCGGATGTGCTCGTTGGCTTCCGGGAGATTCGTCACCCGCATGTTTTCGGCGTCCCATTCGATCCGCGCATCCATCTTGATGGCGACGTTGCCCAGCTGGCAGATCTCCGTCAACGGGGCGGAATAGGCGAAATCCGCGCCGGCGCGCGTCCCGGTCTTGCATGCCTGAACCCAGTCCTGCTCGTGGCCGCCCTTCACGCGGGGCAGGGCCCTCTCCGGCAGTTCTGCCTCCTGCATCCGGCTTTCGGGGATGATCCGCGGGCTGTCGCCGTAGACCCCGCACATGATCATCCCCTTGCTGCCCTTGAACAGCGCCCCGCCCTCGCTGCCACCCAGCTGCCGGCCATCCTCCAGCTCTTCCGGGCGCGGCGGACGCGTTCCCTCATACCACGTCAGCTTCACCGGCGGCAGGCTGCCCCGCGCGGGGAAGCGATAGGTCACGATGGCCGACAACGGATGGACCTCCTCCGTGCAGCCGCACGAGGTGGCCTCGACGCTCGTGGGCGCCGCCAGTTTCAAGGCCCAGCAAACCGGGTCCAGCGTGTGCGCCCCCCGGTCGCCCATCATCCCGGAGCCGAAGTCCCACCAGCACCGCCAGACCTTCGGATGGTACGCCGGATGGTACGGCCGCATCGGCGCCGGGCCGATCCACAGGTCCCACTCCATCCCTTCAGGCGGCGCGGGGGCGTCCTCGGGCCGGCTCGACCACTTGGAGCTCCACGGCGCGCGACCCCACCAGGGGTAGTACGACAGGCCGCACCACGCATCGACCTCGCGCACCTCGCCGATCAGCCCGGCGCCGATCCATTCGACGACCAGCCGCGTCCCCTCGCCGGAATGCCCCTGGATGCCCATTTGCGTCGCCACCTTGGCCTCGTTGGCCGCTTGGGCGAGCCTGCGCGCCTCGTAAACATCGTGGGTCAGCGGCTTCTGGCAGTAAACGTGCTTCCCGGCCTGGATCGCCGCCATGGAAATCAGCGCGTGCGTGTGGTCGGGAGTCGCCACCACCACGGCGTCGATGTCTTTCTGCTTGTCCAACATCTCCCGGTAGTCGCGGTAGGTCTTCGCCTTTGGGTATCGCTGGAAGACCTTCGCCGCGTACTTGTAGTCCACGTCGCACAGCGCCACGATATTTTCGGTCTCCAGGTTCTTCAGATTGCCCGCCCCCATGCCGCCCACGCCGATCCCGGCGATGTTCAGCTTCTCGCTCGGCGGCGTGCGCCCCGGCCCGCCCAGCGCGTGCCGGGGAACGATGGTGAAGGCCGCGGCAGCGGCGAGAAACCCGCGCCTGGTCCATTCGTTCTTCTCCATGTTGACTGCCTCCTTTTCTCGCGCGACACGTGTTGGCTGCTCCCTAAATGGGGGTATGGAGTCCCGCCTTCGGGCGGAATGTCTGGCTGCTGTTATCGTCCAGATTTGGGCCATTCCGCCTGAAGGCGGGGTTCGAATTGGCTAATTCTTGAAGTCAGCCAATATCAATGGGCTACGATGTATCTCTCCTAATCCCAGAGTTCTGCATAATCATTCAATGTCATTCAACGCCATTCCAAAGCGAAGAATGCAATCCTCTGGTAGGCACTATATAGGCACTAATGCCTCCCAACCGGCAGAGCGACGCTGTTTCTCGGCAGCCTCCTCAGCCCCTCTTTCTCCGTTCCGAGCCAAATAGAAACGGTGCCGTTAACCCAATGCTCAGCCCGAGCCGTGGTTTCGAAGTCCTGGCACCTTCTTCACCGTCATCCCGCCCGGTATCTGGCCAGTCGTTTAAGTGCGGCCTTCCATTCGCCCTCTCGACTCAACTCCTTCAGGCAATCGCACAAGGCCCGCAGACCCAGGCGCGCTTCGTCGGCCAGCCCGGCGCGTTCGGCCTCTTCCACCGCGCGTTGCAGATGCGGAACCGTCTCTTCGGCTCGGCCTTCCTGCTTGAGCAGGATCGCCTCGAGGCGGCGCAGCCGCAGATCGAGTTCGGGCATTTCCTTCACGACCTTGCGCCGGATGACGTCGCGCTCGCCCCCTTCCAAAATGCGCGCATCCAACCCGCCTAGAAAGACGAGCTTGTCCGCGTGCCGCTCCGCAAAAGCGAGCGCATCGCAGCCGGCCTTGGCCTCCATTGGATCGAGCCCGTCGAACCCGGCTTCGACGATCAGATCCAGCGCGGCGGCGATGTTGCCGCAGGCATGCAGGAAGACGAGAATCCCTTGGGAATGAAAGAAATCGACTATCTCCCGGTAATACGGGAAGATCAGCTGCTCCAGCGTCCTGGGCGAACAGAACAGCCCGCCGCGGTACCCCAGGTCTTCGCACATGCGGAATCCGTCGGGCTTGCCGGCCTCTTCGAAAAGCAGCCCATAGTGCGCCTTGCAGAAATCGGTATGGACCCGGTTGTAGTCGTGAATCCACGCCGGATCGTCCAATAGGCTTTCATAGAGGCGGATGTCGCCCATGCTCTGGCGCATATTCTCCCAGACGAACGCCTGACCCATGAGCGTGAAAGGTCCTTGCTCGCGGCGGCGACGCAAGCTCTCGCGCATCGGCTCAATCTTCACGCGCCGTCGGTCGACCGCCAGCAGATGCGGACGGTAATCGCGCTCCCAAGCGGCGCGGCTGGTCATCCGGAAATCGATGTGTTCGGGAACGCCGGCCCGCTTCTTCCAGCGCCGGTGCACGGCCCCCGCCCCATTGCGGCGGACCACCCAATCGTTCGTCTCTTCCAAATCACCGACCTCACAAGCTTCGATCTGGACGTCCAGGCCTCCGTCACGCCGGACTTCGGCGCCGGGACATCGGCGGTTAGCTGGACGGTGACGCAGAATGCCACGGGCGGTCCGGTCGTGCTTTCCACCGGAGCGGGCGTCCTTCCGGGAATTCCCAACGTGGGATCGGTTCCCATCACGAGCTTCGACGCCGTTCGAGTGACATTTGAGCGCCGCGCCCTGGGATACATCGACAACGTCGCGGTGGAAACGCCCGGCCCGTCCGGCCCCGAAGCCGAGGTCAAGGATGGCGCGACGAACATCGCCGACGGTG
>JAPLSS010000652.1 GCA_026398515.1 Candidatus Sumerlaeota bacterium
CTTGGTTGAACTCGAACGCAGGGACCGATGCCGACGACGACTTGGATCCTCAGGCCGTGTCCATCGGACCGGGACGTTTCGCCGCCGTTTGGTGGTCCGTCGCTGCCCTAACGGACGTCTATTCCACATGGCTCGGGATTCCGCAGGCCGTCCTCCTGTCCCATTCCTACGACGGAGGCGCCAGCTGGGGCGCGCCGCGCATAGTCAAGTCGGGGCCTGGCGTTGACGCCATGGGGGACTTCGCGCCCGCCGCAGCCGCCAGTCGGTCGAACCGGATGATGGCGGTTTGGCATTCGGAGGATTCGCTGGGAGGGACGATCGGGACGGATGCCGATATCCTCGCGTGGATCAAGAGCGGATGGTCGAGCGCCGCACACTGGAGGCTCTATGATGCGGAACCGTAGTCGGGCCGTGGCGTTGATCGAGATCCTGGCGCTGGCGGCGGTGATCGGCGTCCTGGCCGCTGTCGCCATTCCGAATTTCCTGGAAGCCCAGGCGCGATCGGACATCTCGCGCGTCCGCGCCGATATGCGGGTATTGGGCGCGGCGGTGGAAGCCTATCGTTTGGACTGGGTCGTTCCGCCCTATGGAGAATACGTGTATTCGGGGTGTCCCGGTTGGCATCTCAGCAAGGGCGTCCCCCGTTACAGTCTCAGCGCTTTGCGTCGGTTGACCACTCCGACGGCCTACGTTCAGTCGATTCCCCGCGATGCTTTCGGAGGCGGGCTTAAGTGGAAAGCCAGTCCGTATACCAATCACTACTATCCCTACAACTCCGTCACCTGCGCCTACTCTCCCCAATTTGCCACGCTTTCGGCCAAAGGCTATGCCTGGCACATTGCCTCTTACGGGCCGTCAGGGAAGTCGCTTTCTACCCAGTCCGCCCTGGCCGGACTCACGTCTTCCGCCGTCTACGATCCGACCAACGGGACTCTCTCTTTGGGCCTGCTGATTCGAACCAACAAGGGCGAATACCCGGAGAAAGGCGGCTGAGGCGCCCATGGCACGGGCGTGGCGAAGAGCCTTGTCCACCTATCCCGTCGATTCCTTTGTTTAGAGGAGATCAAGAAACTCCTCGGGAGTGATCTCTATGTCCTTCGGGATCTTCCGGAGCAGGCCGCGTCCGATGTCTCGGCTGGAATGGACGGAGACCGTGGTTCGCCTGCCGTCCGGATGGACGTAGCGGCGGTGGGGGGTCGCTCCGAGTTCGCGCTCTACGAAGCCCAGGCGCAGCAGAATCGTGATCATCCGCCGCGCCGAGATGGTTGGCAGGTGTTCGCTCATAGGTCGTTCTCACACGGCGACCTCGAGCATCTTGATTCCAACGACCTCCGGGTATTGCGTGGGAACCGCACGGCCTTCTTCCCGCAATTCGCGGATGCACATCAAGATGACTTCCTTGATGCTCTCCAGCGCCTCTTCAAATGTCCCGCCCTGGGTGTGGCATCCTTGAAGGGCGGGAACATCGGCCACATAGAGGCCGTCTTCATCCTCTTCAATGATAACCTGAAAGCGATAAGTCTCCACCGCCTCCCTCCTTGCCAAGCCAATCTCAGAGCATTCTATCTGGGCGACTGCCCTCCGGCAATGGCGTTTGTGCTCGAACGGATGAGCCGGCGTCGATAGGCGCTCTTAGGCGCCGGCGCGATGTCACCGAAACCAAAACGTCGAAAACTCCTCCAGCGCCCCGACCAGCGCGTCGACGTTGTCCGGCGGGACGTCGCCCCAAACTCCCGCGGTCATCATCAGGCCGCCCGTGCGGGAGCCCAGAGTGCGCGCTTCGTATTCCACCAACTCGCGAATCCCCTTCGGCGTGCCGTGCGGCAGCGCGCCCTGGCGGTCGAAGTCGAGGTTGATGCAAATCCGGTCCTTGAACGCTTCCCTCAAGTTCTCCACCCCGTTGGCCATGTCCTGCGGGTTGAAGACGTCGGGATGGATTTCGAGAATCTGGTCGGCCACGTCCATGATGGCGCCGTCGCAATGGAAGGTCGTCAGGCAGCCGGCGTTGCGCGCCATGTCGTGCAGTTCCTTCTGATACGGCGTCACCCACTTGCGGAACATCCGCGGCCCGCACAGCGACCCCTTCTGGCTGCCCAAATCCTCCGGCAGGCCGATGACCTCGGCGCCGGCGTCGATGGCGTGGCGCGCGGCAGTCTTGTTCAACCCGTGCACCATCTCCACGACCCGGCGAAACTCGGGCGTGTCCTCGACCATGTCGCACATCAGGTTCTCGAACCCGCGCAGGTATTCCAGGCGCAGGAAGTAGTAGCCATGCCCCAACCCGGTCTGCGCCAGCGCGCCGTTGGCTTTGGCCCGCGCCATATTCTCGGCGATTTTCTTCCAGTCCACCTTTTCCCAGCCGCCGTTGTAGGTCTCCGGATCGGGCGGCGTGTAGGAGTCCAGGATCGAAAGATCCGCCAGCGCCGGCTTGACGACCGCGCCGGTCTGGCCGGCGACATTCGTGCGCCACACGCTGCCCCAGGCGTCGACAAAATCGCGATCGGGGACCTGATGGGCCGGGATCTTCTCCCGGATCCTTTTCCACTGCCCGGGCTTGTGATGCGGCCACGTCTTTGGATGGCGCAGGACGACCTTTTCCAACTCCGCGCCCAGCCGCCGCCAGAGCGGAATGGTCAGGTGGATCGAATACGGCATCCACCGCGGGTTCGTCCGGCGCACCGTGCGCAGCCAGTTATCTCTCGCGGAAAGGGGCATTGGCGATTCTCCAAGTCATCGGAAAACCGGAAACAGGCGCGCTTTTCCGGTGGATCGCCGCTGAGACGGGCCGAGAGCTGCGGCCTCTTCGGCAAGCTCAGAACAGGCGGAAAAGCGAGAGACCGGGCGGCGCAAGCTCCGCCGGGCCAGTCTCCGTTTTTCCCAAGTCGTTCAGCTCGCAGTACGACCTTCAGGCCGTGCGCCAACCGCGACGACTACGACCTGAAGGTCGCGCTACGAACTGTTACGTGCCGCGTCCGTGCGTTTTTTGCAAGACATTCCCCTTCGGGACGGATAGAAATTGCTGAATAGTTTGCATCGTCGTCCTTCCATGCCGCCGGAAGGCGGGACTACCCCCTGAAGGAGAAGCAACATGGCGAAGTATCGTTCAGTGATGATTGGGTGCGGGCCTCGATCCAATGCGCACATCCAGGCCTACCGGCTGTTGAAGCGGTGCGAAATGGTCGCCGCCGCGGACCTCCTCCCGGACCGTCGCGAGAGATTCACCAAGAAATACGGGATTAAGACCTACGCGGATGCCGCCGAGATGATCAAGCAGGAGAAGCCGGACCTCGTGCACGTGGTGACGTCCCCTCGCGTCCGCGTGGACGTGCTCAACCTGGTCAACGATATGGGCGTTGCGGGCTGCATCGTGGAGAAGCCCATCGCCTGCGGCGTGCGCGACTGGAAGGCGTTGTGCGCGCTGGAGAAGAAGGCCAAGACCAAGATCGGCGTCGGCGCCCAGTTCCGCTATCACTCGATCATGGGCCGCATCCGCGACGCCATCGCCTCGGGCGAATTGGGCAAGATCCTGTTTCTCGAGGCCACGGCCGGCTACAACATCTGTAATCAGGGCGTGCACGTTCTCGATTGGGCCATGTCGCTGAACGGCGAGAGCCCGGTGAAGCTCGTCTTCGGCGCCGCCGCCGGGGAGAAGGAGATCGAAATCGCGCACCCGAGCCCCGAGTGCACCACCGCCCAAATCCTGTTTGAAAACGGCGTCAGTTGCCAGTGGACCTTGGGCGCGACGGCGCCTCGCGTGTCGATCCCGTACGTGGAGAAGGTCGGCAATTTCATGCATTGCCGCGTGGCCGCCTATTGCGAGCGCGGCCGGACGCTGTTCGAGGAATTCAACCAGTGGGAAATCGTCGGTCCCAATGGCGTGGAATCCGGCGCGAACACCACCCGCGACGAGTGGCAGGCGGGCAATGACGAAGCGCAGGCCAACCTGACGAACTCGATGCTCGACTGGATGGAAGACAGCTCCAAGCCGGTCGGGACGAATTTCCAGCGCGCGCTCCAGCAGTGGAACGCGATCCTGGGCCTGTACGCCAGCGCGGTCCTGCGCAAGCCGATGGACGTCCCCTTCGACCCGCCGGACGACTTGTTTGAGAAGCTGGTAGCGCACTTGAAGGGCGAGCGACGCTAGGCCTTGAGCGAAGCGGAATCGCCACCTCGCATACGCCACGAGGGTTTGGCTGAGTCAAGACGCGCGAAGCGCTTTGGAGTGCGGCGGCTTGCCGCCGCTTTCGCTTCGACGTGCGTGTGAAGAT
>JAPLSS010000771.1 GCA_026398515.1 Candidatus Sumerlaeota bacterium
TGTGCCGGAGCGGAGGCGGGTTTTGCGGAGCGGATGGCCAGGGCGGCGGCGGCTTCAGCGACGGCGAAATGGCTGTGCTGCCGGCGAAGGCGCTGCGCCGTGGCCAGATTTCGCTGCACCACCAGCCCGACGCCGGCGACCATGAGAATAAGCACGGCGGCCACGCCCAACGCAGCGATCAGGGCGAACGCCCGCGTGGCATGACGGCGCGGAACCGACGTTGCGGCGAAACGCTGGCGCATGAGTTTCTCCTCCCTCCAAGACCGCGGGGCCGTTGCAGCAAGACCAATAGGACGTATAAGACTTGTAGGTCCTATTGGCCGCGCTCCAAACCAGGCTACGGCCCCAGCGCCGTCTCGCCCGTCACCGTGACCGGGGGCAGACCTTCGCCTTCAGTTGAGACGACGATTTCGAATTCCACGATCTTGGGCGCCTGGCCCGCGAGCGGCTCGGCCGCCCAAGCCGGCTCCAGGCCATTGTATTGATAAGCCGCGCGAAAGCGCACGCGCGTGGTGGTTCGTCCGCGGTTCAAGCCGGGATCGCGCGGAATGTCCCCAGACTGCTCAGACGCGCCGGGGCGTGGCGACATGGGGCCGCGAGTGATGACCACGCGCTGTCCCACGTCGCCGAAGGCTTGTTTGTTGGCGATGCGCACGAGCGAGACCGCGGCGCCCGGCGCGGCGTCGGAGCTGTAGACGACCAACTCGTCGCCGGCGAACTTCTCCCCCGGCGCCCCGGCGGGAAGTTGCAGGTCCGCCGGCGCCACCCGCCCGCGCAGCGCCTCCTCAATGGTTTGTTCGATTTGGACGGCCTCCGCCCACATGCTCTCGCGGGTCAAACTACGGCGCGAGAGGCGCGAGGTCGTGTCGTAGACGCCATAGACCGCGCCGGCGATCAACACCGAGGCGGCGATAGCCACCAGGAGTTCGACCAGCGTGACGCCCGAGCGGCGGCGCGAAGCGATTCGTGTGGCGCAGGCGTTCCAGCCGGTGGTCCGCCCGATCGCGCGTTCGCGGCTGCCCAGGCTGGAAAACCCGAACCCCGAGAACGCCCGGCGATTTTCGTTGGCGATCATCCCCGCCCCCTTCGCTTGCTTCGGACCCCGTGGACGCGGCGGACTAGGTGGACTGGGTGGACGTAGTGGACGGAATGGACGGAATGGACGTAGTGGACCTGTCGGACTTTTCCCACTCTTCCCACTCCTCCCCCTCTTTCCCCGTTTCTCCCTCTTCCCACTCTTCCGCCTCTTCTCACTCTTTGCACCCATCGCGCCCTTCTCACTTCTCTTGCAGAACGAACGCCTTCTGCTCGGCGCGGCGCGTCGAGGCGCCGTCGCTCCATTCGACAATGGACTTCACGCGAATCGACGGATAATCCGGCGCGCCCGGTTGGGCCTCTTCCAGCGTGGCGCGCCAGGAGAAACTCGCCGACTTCTCGGAGAATCCCGCGGGCGCCGGGACAACCAACGGTTTGTCGGGCGGATAGAGCGCCGTGGGCGCGGCGGCGCCCGGCGTCAGGTGGCTTTCGAGGTATTGCTGGAGAGCGGCGGCGCCGGCGGCCTTCACCTCTTCGGCCTTGGCCGCGGCCAGCAGTTGCGCGGCGGCGTACTGGCGCGTCCGGCCCGCGGAGCGTTCGGTCGTGACGTAGAGATCAACGGCGCCGCCGATGCCGAAGAACAGTACGGCCAGCGCCAGCGAGACTTCCACGAGGGACTGGCCGGCTTGAGGCGAGCGGAGACGACAGAGCATCGCTGCGGGTCCTCGTCCAGAGAAGATCAACTGCTCGTTCGCGCTCTTCGCTGCTGCAACATCTGTTCACGCTCATGATAGAAAAGCCTTGAACGATGTCAACGTTGAATCGCGAGACTTCAGAGCGGCTCGTCCGACTCCGGGCGTTCGGGGTTGGAGCGCGGGCGGGTCGTTTCCGCCGTCCGCGTCAGTTCCCACAGCTTGGCGTATTTCGCATACACCGAGGCCGCGGCCCACAGGCACAGGTGCAGCCCCTGGCGGCCATCGAGAAAGCCGCGCTGGAGGACGTATTGGCGGAAGAAACGGAACAGCGGCCGCCCCAGCGTGCGAACGAGGGTGGGCCTGACGCCGCGGCGCAAGAGATCCTGCGCCGCCCAGGTGGAGTACTGATTGAAGGTCTTGAGATACGCTTCGTAGGAGCGGTACGGCGTGTGGATCAGCGCGCCTTCGATCGAGCCGAGCCGCGCCGGGTCGGTCACGACGACGTCGGCGTGCACGCGCTTCGATTCATAGCGGCAGGCGCGGCGGAACAGCCGGATGGGCCGATCCTTGTCCCAGCCGCAATGGCGGATGATGCGCCCGAAATACCAGTTCCACCGCCGC
This sequence comes from Candidatus Sumerlaeota bacterium, assembly GCA_026398515.1. Lineage (GTDB taxonomy): Bacteria > Sumerlaeota > Sumerlaeia > JAPLSS01 > JAPLSS01 > JAPLSS01. The sequence continues at coordinate 2,352 of JAPLSS010000771.1, forward strand.
ACGCGGTAGGCGTCGAACGGCGGATCGGAGACGACGATCCGCTCGACCTGGGCGCGCAGTTCCGGGGTGGCCTTCTCGTCGGCGTCGACGACCAGGACCCATTCGCGCCGGGCTTGCGGGATGGCCCAGTTCTTCTGCGCGGCGGCGTTGTCGCGCCGGTGGGTCAGGACTCGGGCGCCGTATTCGCGCGCGCAGATCTCCGCCGTGCCGTCCTGGCTGTGGTCGTCGACCACCAGCAGGTCGTCCACCCACCGCAGGGTGTCCAAACACTCGCGGATGGTCTCGGCCATGTTGCAGGTTTGGACGATGGCGGTGACGGGAGCCACGGCGAACCTCTCAAATCTCGAATGCGGAATGCGGAGTGCGGAATCCGGGATGACAAATGGGGCCTTGCAAAGCGCGGATGAGACATGAGCGTCCGATGCCGGCTTATTCTTCATTCCACATTCCGAACTCCGCATTCCGCATTCAACTCACGGGCGCGAACACTTTCCCTGGCAGTTGCCGGATCACCTTCTTCATCTCCAGGCTGAGCAGGACCGTCGACAAGCGCCCAATGCCCATCCCTTCGCCATCGAGGCGGGCCATCAGGTCGTCCATCGAAATCGGCCCGCCGGCGACGCGCTCGAACACCTTTTGCTCGTCCGGCGACAATTGCGGCGGGGGCGCGGCCGGCTCGCCATCCGCCGCGTTCTGGCCCAGCATCTCGCGCAGTTGGCCCTGCAAATCCTCCAGGATGTCGCGCCCGGACAGAATCAGCTTCGCGGCGCCCTGGCGAATCAGGGCGTTGCTTCCCTCGCCGGTCTTGCGCGTGATGTCGGAGGGGATGGCGTAGAGGGCGCGGTTCTCGTCCAGCGTCAGGTCGGCGGTGATGAGCGCGCCGGAGCGGCTGGGCGCCTCGGCCACCACCGTCCCCAACGCCAGCGCGGCGATGATGCGGTTGCGCTCGGGGAAGTTCATCCGCGCCGGCTTCTCCTCCATGGGATACTCGGACAGAACGGCGCCGCGCTCGACGACCTCCTCCATCAGCGCGCGGTTTTCCACCGGGTAGCAGCGCGCCAGCCCATTGGCCATGACCGCCAGAGTGCGCCCTCCGTTCTTAATCGCCGCCCGGTGCCCCGCCGAGTCGATGCCCAACGCCAGGCCGGACACGATGCACATGCCCGCGGCTACCAGTTGGCCGACGATCTGCTCGGTGGCCAGCCGCCCGTACGGCGAGGACAGCCGCGAGCCGACCACCGCGATGGCG
>JAPLSS010000769.1 GCA_026398515.1 Candidatus Sumerlaeota bacterium
GGCCATACAACAACTTCGTGGCGTTCCGGCGCGATCTCGCGGTGAAGGGGAAGGCCGAGCGCGCGACGCTTCGCATCACCGCGGATTCGCGCTACGAAGTTTACGTCAACGGCGCATGGCTCGGCTTCGGCCCGCCGCGCTCGTGGCCGGCTCCGTGGCCGGTGGATGAATACGATCTGAGCGGCCTCCTCCAGCCGGGTCGGAACGTCGTCGCCGTGCTCGTGCAACACTTCGGAACGAGCACCTTCCAGTATCTGCACTGCGATCCCGGGCTGCTGGCGCAAGTGGACTGGACCGACGCGAAAGGCCGCCGGCGCGTCGTCACCGACCGGTCGTGGCATTGCGTCCCGCACCAGGGCTACGCGTGGCCCGTCGCGCGAATCAGCGTCCAGCAGGGATGGGAGGAGCAATTCGACGCGCGAAACACGCCGCCGGGCAAGGGCGACTGGCGCGCCCCGGCGTTCGAGGAAGACGGATGGGAGCGCGCGCGAATCGTCCGCCGCGCCGGCCAGCCCCCGCACGGCGATTTCGAACTCCGCGACATCCCGATGCTCACCCGCGATCCCGTCGAACCCGTGCGCGTGGCCGCGGTCGAGGCCGTGCGCCCCGCGCCGTACACGTGGTCGCTCTCCATGCGCTCCGCCCTCGAACTGGATGACCGGATGGACAACCAGATCGCCGCGCGCACGCTGCTCGTCACCCACGTCCGCAGCGACCAGGAACAGGCAATCGAGTTGCACCTGCCGCACGGCCCCTTGGGCGCAAAGTGGAAACTCAACGGGACGCCGCTCCAGTTCAGCGACCGTTCGCTTCAGCACACCGACACGGGAGTGGCCCACGCGCAACTCGTCAAGGGGTGGAACACGCTGATGGTCCGTCCCAAGGAACTGGAGCGGCCCTGTCGCCACTCCGTCAACATCTGGACCGAGCGGCCGGTTGCGTTCAGCGCGATTCCCAAAGGCGCGCGGCGCGGCGCGGACCCCTGGCTCCTTGTCGGCCCGTTCGCCGGCGCCGACCCGCGCGAGTGGACCGATTGGCAAGTCTCCTGGCGGTACGCGCCCCAGCCGATCTCCGAGGCGGCGACCGCGGAACGATTCGAGGAGATCTGGAAACGCGGCGCGCTTACGGACCAGGAACTAACCAACGCCTTCTCGCGCCCCGTGCCGCCGGACTGCCTTGCGCCCGTCGACGTCTTCTCCCTCTGCGCGTCGGAACACGTCGACGCGTCGAGCTCGGCGCACGTGGAGGACCCTACGGCGTTGCAGCATGACAACGCCGATTGGACCACCATCCTTCCCGCCGACAATGGCGCCGACACGCGCATCCTGCTCGACTTCGGCCGCGAGGTCGTCGGCTTCCACGAGTTCGAGCTCGACGCTCCGGCCGGCGCCATCCTCGACGATCATAACTTCGAGTTCATTCAGCGCGACGGGCGCATCAACCTGTGCGAAGGCATGCAGAACTCGTTCCGCTACGTGTGCAGGGAAGGCCGCCAGCGCTACTGCACGTTCGTCCGCCGCGGCTTTCGCTATTCGTGGCTCACCTTCCGCCACTTCAATAGGCCGATCCGGGTCCGCTTCGTGCGGGTGTTGATGAGCACGTATCCCCAGGCGCGCCAGGGCGACTTCGCCTGCTCCGACGAATTGCTCAACCGCATCTGGGAAGTCGGCGCGCGCAGCGTCGAATGCTGCTCCGAAGACACGTACGTCGATTGCCCGACCTACGAGCAAACCCACTGGGTCGGCGACGCGCGCAACGAGGCGCTCGTCGATCTCGTCGTCAACGGCGACCCGCGCCTGAGCCGCCATTGCTGGATTCAGGTCGGGCGCAGCCTCGGGCGCTCGCCCATCGTCGAAAGCGAGGTCCCCAGCGGCTGGCAGAACATCCTCCCGGCCTGGAGCTTCCTGTGGATGCGCTGGGCCGAAGAGCATTACGCGCTGACCGGCGACAAGGACTTCGGCCGCGAGGCCCTCGGCTATCTCGACCGCAACGTTCAAGGCATCGAGAAGCATCTGAACGCGCAGGGGTTGTTCGAAATCCCCGCCTGGAACATGTTCGACTGGGCGCCGATGGACACGCCGACCTTCGGCGTCGTCACCCACCAGAACTGCCTCGCCGTGCTGGGTCTGCGCCAGGCGGCGGACCTCGCGCTACAACTCGGGCAGGACGCCGAGGCCGAGCGGTGGAGCCGACTCGCCGGCGATCTAAGCCGCGCCATCAACCGCCATCTCTGGTCCACCGAGAAGAACGCCTACTACGACTCGATTCACCAGGACGGCCAGCCGAGCCAGGTCTTCAGCCAGCAGACCCAAACCGCGGCCTACATCGCCGGCGTGGCGACCGGCGAGCGGGCCAAGCGGTGCCGCGCCATCATTGCGAAAGCCCCGAAGGGATTCGTCGAAGCCGGCAGCCCGTTCTTCATGTTCTTCCTCCTCGAAGCGCTCGAACGCGAAGGCCGGGCCGAGGAGTTGATCGACACGATCCGCGACTATTGGGGCAAGCAGATCGAAGCCGGCGCCACCACGTTCTGGGAGATGTATCATCCCGAGCGCGAGCGCATGACGCGCAGCCATTGCCACGGCTGGTCCGCCGCGCCGACCTTCTTTTTGTCGCAAAACGTGATCGGCGTTCGCCCGCTGGAGCCGGGCTACGCGAAGGTCCTCCTCGCGCCGCGCCCCGGCGACTTGGCGTGGGCGCACGGCAAGGTCCCCACTCCGCGCGGCGTGGTGGAATGCCGCTGGACGCGCGACAGCGGCCGTTTCACGCTGGAGGCGAATCTGCCGCCCGACACTCCCGCGCGGATCGAGATCCCGTTTAGCGGGAAGTTGAAGATCGAACAAGGCGAAGCGAACAAAATCGCCGCGCCGCGGGGAACCACAATCGTCGAGGCCTCAGGGCCGCGGGTCGTGATCTCGGTGTCGGCTCAAGAGAAGAGGCCCGGCGGAAAATAAAGATGGAACACAGGGACAGCAACCCATGGCGCTTCGCGGCGCCCGGAACCGTCTGAATCTCCTTTCCCTTCGGACGCAGGCAAAACGGCTTGCGCCACTCTTAGATCTCCACCCCGAGGAACCCCTTCAACGCGAAGCCAAACACAATCGACAGGACGAAGAACCACACGAGCCAATGAATCGGCCGCCCGAATAACGTGAGCGAAAGCGACGGGTAAACGATCTCGATGGATTGAACGGGCGAGGCCGCATCAATAGGTTGCTCGCCCGGGTGAAGCAGCTGCGCCATTGCTCCGGCGCCCGTGCGAACCGCGGACAGCCTCCCCCACCGCTCGTCGACGACCACTCGCTTCGCGATTTCCCGCGCTTCCGCGCGGAGCGTGAGCGCGCCGGCGCCCGGCTCCAGCGCGCGGATGCGCCAAACCGCCTCCCGGTTCGACGCGTCGCGCACGGGCAAGGTCTCGACCGCCGCATAGGCGGAGGACTCGAGGGCCAGATCGCGGGGAAACCCCGCGCCGTCGCGCATCCGCGCCTTCACCACGGCAGTTTCGCCCGGCCGCAACGGCCGCCGGTCCATGCGAACGCTCAACTGGATCAGAATCAGCGCGACCGGGACGATCATCACCAGCATCGGCGCCAGCGAATGGCCCATGTACACAAGCGTGTCGCGCAGAATCCGCCTTTGCAGCCGCAGCACGACGCCCAGGTCGCGCTGAAACAGCCGCACCCCGATCAGGTTGCCGCGGATGCGCTCCTTGGTCCGCCGGATCGCCGCCTGGTTCGAGACCTTGCCAAAGATCCACAGCATCACGACGCCGGTCGCTAGCGACACCGCGGCCATCGCCCATCGCGGATCGAAGACGGCGATCGGCCACAGCAAGGCGTCGAACAGAAACGTCACGCACGCGTTAATGGCAGATATCAGCATGTCGGCGAATTCTTGGACTCTATGGACGTGGTGGACGAAGTGGACTCGATGGACTACGTGGACCTGCCAGTCTTCTCCTTCTCACCCTTTCCACCCTTCTCACCCTTCACACCAGTTGTTCTAGGACAGGTATCCCAGCCCCTTCAGTTTCTTCTTGATTTCCTCTTCGGAGTCGGCCTCCTCCAATTGCGCGATTTCGCGTTCGAGGAGGTGGGTGACGAACTCTTCGACCGACGAATAGCCGGCCATCTCCGCGTGCTTCTTCGCCTTATCGAGCAGCGCCTTGTCGATTTTCAGTCTGGGTCCAAACATTGAGCGTCCCTTCTCCCTGTCTCGCCTATGCCGTCCGCGGGCCGAGGCAGTTCCGTCCGCGCATCTCGGGCAGCGGCGCCAGGCCGAACTGAGCCAACACCGCCACGGTCAAGTCGTGCAGCGCGGGGTCTTCCAGAGTGATTCTCTGATTCGTCAACAGCACTCCGGGCACCACCCGGTGGTCCAGGCAGTGGTCGGCGCTCCACGCGTCCTTGTTGTCCAGGAAGATCTCCTTGGGGAATTCGCCCAGCGGGCTTGCCCACGACGTGCGATAGCCCCAATTGTAGCCCACGATGAGGTCCGGCCCCGCGTCCGCATACGGGCCGTGAAAATCGCGACGCGGCCGCACGATCAACGAGATCGGCTGCTCGTTGTTGCGCGGATCGCGCGTTTCGAGCAGTTCCTTCTCCAGTTGATCCAGCAGTGCGTCGTATTCCTCGGGCTTAACGATGCCGTTCTTCTCGCGCCCGCTCAAATTCACGTAAATCCCGTTCAGCCCGAGCGCGTAGGCCCGCGTGCGCGACCAATCGACGTTCGTGTACTCCTTGGCCAGCTCCTGTTTCGCCGGGTCGAGGAGCGTCACGTGCCCCTTCTCCATCAGCCACGTGTTCAGGTTCACCTGCGAATAAAAGGGAACGAACCCGTGGTCTGACATGATGATAAACGTCGTATTATCATCGACGGCCGTCATCGCCTTGCCCAGCGTCTCGTCCATCTCCCGGTAGATCGTGCGGATGCTGTCCTGCAGGCCTTCGGCGCCGTCATAGGCCGGGTGAATCTTATCCGTGTAACGCCAGAACATGTGGCAGCCCTGGTCAAGGCTGGAGAAATAGAAGAAGAGCAGGCCCCCGCGCCGCTGAAAGTCCTGGAGCAAAAAGTCGAGCGCGCGTTGTTGTTCGCGCAGAAGGAATTGCGCGTGCTGCCAGAACTCGCGTCCGGTCAGAACGCCGCTCCGCAGCGCCTTGGGCTCCTCCGGCAATTCCTGCGTGTAGAAATGGCCGAGCGCATCGACGAGTTCGCGGCTCCACCCCGCCGGTTGCGAGATGGGCATCGCCGGACTGCGCGGATTGATTTGCAGCGGCGTGACGTACAGCGAGAACTCGGGGCGCGCCTGCTGCAGGTAGAACCGGCAGGCCGCGCTGATCGCCGGCGCCCACGGCGCCGGCTTGAACTCGACTTCGATCCAGTCGCTCCACTCGCCTTCCTGCAAAACGAACTCGCGTCCTTGGACCTGGAACAGGGCCACATCGTTCTCCGCGTCCAGCGAGACGCTGAAATCAACGGCCAGCGCGGGATTCTCGTACGGCGTCTCCGCGTAAACGCTGTCGCCCGACTCGCTGACCGCTGTCTTGGGCAGCCGGCGCAGTTGATTCCTGGGACCGAAGAGTCGCGCCTCGACGCGATCGTGAATCACGCGAACCGGATAGACCTTTCCGCCGGAGATCTTCTCCGGACGCTCCGGCATGCGCGTGGTGTAATACGAGAATGTCCCCGAGGTCCCCAGAATGTCCGGCGTGCCCATGCCGGACAACTGGCGCGCGGCGGTCTTCCCCGGCGGAAAGTTGGCCGGGATCTTGTAGATCGTGGCGGGAATGCCGCGCGCGTCCAGCAGTTCCCAAAACGCGCGGCCCTTGCGCAACTGCTCGACCGTGCCGCCCTTCAGCGGAATAACCCACGAGCCGAACTGAAGCGCCCTGCGCGGCGGCTCGGCGCGCGACATCGACAGGTACGGCGCCATGGTCGCCGGATCGCGGTGCACGAAATCGAAGATGCCGTGCCCCCCGGGGTCGAGGCCGGTGATGAACGTCGCCCAGGCCACCGGACTCTGCGGCGGCATGCTCGTCGCCAGTTTCTTGAAGTCGCCGGTGTCGATCAGTCGCTTGAAGTTCGGCATCAGGCCCTGGCTGACGAACTCGCACAGCAGGTTGGGGTCCATGCCGTCGATGCCGAGGATCAGCACCTTGCGCGTGTGCGAAGCGCCCGATCCCTGGAAGACCACGCCGGATTCCGCCGCGGCGAACGCGTCGAGGCCCGAACGCGCCGCCATCCCGGCGGTCGCGGCGGCGCCGGCGGCTTTCAGAAAATCGCGGCGGGTATATGGCTTTGAATTCATCATAGTCTCGGCAATCCGCAATATGCTCTTTGCATTCCCTATGCAACCGGCCGGTCCGGATGCCTCTCAGAATCCACGGACCAAATGAGGCGATCCCTTTGCTGTTCTTGAATCTCCATGGTAGTACGCGATCAGCCGCGCCGGATCATGTTCAAAACGTTCCGAGATGCGGCGTCGGACCTCGCGGATTTCCTCAATCACGGGGTCAATCGGGTTGGCGTTCATCGTTCTCCCCTCGGTAGCTCCGATGGTGTTGTCATTGTCTCGAATAGTCAATCCGCCTGCAAAGAAAACTGAAAAACCAGCCCTCCGGCAAGTGGTCGGCCGCTGATCCGTAAGCCTTAGCCTGCTTCAGCAGGCTCCCCTTTGCCCCCGGCTTCAGCCGGGCGGATGGGGCCATGCGACTCGAGAATAGCGCGCTTCAGCGCGGCTTCTCGGACCGGCTTTAGCCAATCGGCTCGGCCTTCTATCAGAAGATGCGCCCGCCCGCGCTACACACTCTCCTCCTTCCTCTCTTTTCTCAACACCGGCTTCCCATCGCAATACGCCGGAACCGGCACGCCGAACCAATCGAGAACCGTCGGCCCCAGGTCCATGATGTGCGGCGCGTCGGTCGCGAGCGGGCGATTGCTGAACAGCATCCCCGGCACGCGCGGCGGGTTCATGTTATGATCGCCGCTCCAGGGCCGCGTGTTGTCCTCGAAGACCTCCGCGCTCACCCCGCCGGTGACCGACGCCCACGACACGCGATAGCCCACGCGGAAGCCGGCGATCAGATCAGGCGCCTCGCCGGCGTACGGGCCGCTGTAGATCTCCGCCGCGTCGTAGACCTCTTCCACGGGCCGCTCCTGTTTCTCTTCATCCGCCAGCGCCAACAGCCGCTCGCGGATCTCGCGCTTGACTGCCGCCGCCTCGTCCTTCTTCACAATGCCCTTGGCCTCGCGGCCGGCGACGTTCAGGTAGATGCCGCCAAAGCCGACCGCGTAGGCGCGCGTTCGCGACCAGTCGACATCGCGGAACATGTCCTTGCCGCTCGGCGCGGCCTCCTTCAACATCAACGCTTTCCCGGGCATCATGGAGTATTGCCCGCCGATCGCCTCCACGGCCCTGAACAGGCCCTTCAGTTCCTCCAGCACGCTCTCTGCGGCAAGGGGGGGATCCGGGATCACGTCGCGGTGTTTTTCCACGTCGCGCCCGCGATTCGCCGGATGCCCTGCGTCCATGTAGCGCATGAACATGTGCTGCGCGCGGTCGGTGATGTCGAACACGCAGACGACCAGGCCGCGCCGGACCTTGTCGAGCGTGTCGAAGAACATGCGCTCCCGCTCCTCGTGGATCAGCCACGCTTGCTTAAGGAACGCCTCCTCGTCGATCACGCCCTCGTTGAGCGCCGACGCGTCTTCCGCCACCCCCAGCGTCGCATACGGCCCCAGCGTCTTGGCCAGGTACATCGCGTACGGGAACGGGTGCGAAATCGGCAACGCCGGCTTGTCGGGATCGATCTGAATCGGCGTCACGTACAGGCGCAGATGCGGCTCCGTTTCCAGCAGGTAGAACCGGCACAGTCCGCGCACCTTGATCCCCAGTCCCGCGCGGAAGTTGACCGGTATCCACGGCGTGTAGTCGCGCAACGGCAAGGCGTAACGCTTCTTCTCGACGATCAACTCGAACCCGCCGCCGTTCTTCGCGGCGCGGA
>JAPLSS010000849.1 GCA_026398515.1 Candidatus Sumerlaeota bacterium
CTTCTCGAGCGCCTCCGCCGTCCAGCCCGCCGCCGACATCGCATCGCGCAGCCGGCGCAGCCGCTCCAGGTTCGCCTTCTGGTTCGCCGCTTGGACGGCCTCGCCGAGCGCCTTGAAGCGCTCGGGGGTGGGGCCGCGCGATTCCAGCGACAGCTTGGCGGGAACGCGCTGCAGGAACCGGCGCCAGGCCGACGCGTAGCGCCCCTTGACCGTATCCACCCAGCCGGCCAGCCGTTCCGCGTCCCAAACCATCCCGTAGGGAACCGCCGACCGCGCTTGGTCATAGCCCTGGGCCAGCGAGTTGCGCCATTCGAGCGCCTGGGCGGGCCATGGATCGCCGGACGGAGTCAACTCGCGCCAGGCCGTCGTGGTGAGCGCCTCGGCCATCGCGTTTTCCAATTGGGCCTGTGCGAACGGGTCCTTCGAGTGTTGAGAAATCTTCTTGGCCGCCTGGTCGATGGCGCCGCGCGAGACCGCCAGGCGCGCCCACCAGCCGACGATTTCCGGGTCGTTGGGCGCTTCCTCGGCCGCCTTGGCCATCAAATCGTAGGCCGCTTGCCAGTCGTGGATCTCCAGCTTCAGGCGGCCCATGAGGTAGTGGCCGGCGGCCTGCCGCTCCGGCGTGGCGGGGCTTTGCAGGAGAAACCCGGCGGCGTCGGCCGCGGCGTCCTGGTTGCCGCGCTCCAGTTCCAGGATTCCATACGCGCGCGCCGCTTCGGGATCGGCCGGACGCAGGCGCCAGGCTTCGCGCAGAGCGATCAGCGCCTCCGACGGGACGCTGGCTTTCACCGCTTCGCCATAGGCCAGCCGTCCGGCGACGAACACGTCGTCGTGCCGCGCCGCCTGGCGCAGCAGGACCATCGATTCGGGGCTGTTCTTCGGATACAGAATGCCGAGCAGGCACATATAGGCCTGCGGCGTGTCGGAGGATTTCATCTCCTCCTGGTAATAATTGCGCAATTGGATCAGCTCGCCGGCGGTCTTCGCCTGCGCGATCTTCGCCGTCTCTTCGGTGACAATGCGGTCGGCCGTCGAAACCGGCGGCTCCTGGGCCGCGGCCCTCGGGCGAGCGAACGGCGCCGCGATCAGCAAGGCGGCGGCGAGAGAAGCAAGGCGGCGACAACGGGTGCGGGATGGCATGGCGGCGTTCTCCATTCAATGGTAGGTCCAGCCCGCCGGGCCGGACTCGAAGCGACAACGGGAACCATAACGCATTTCAGCGGCCCATCCTGAGTCCGCTTTGGTGGATGGAAGCAAGAAACGGACAATCCTCCCCTCTTTCGACATTCCTCTATTGCATAGGACAACGAAGGGCGCCGCTACGTTTGGCCGGCCGCATTGCTCCCCCAACCATTGGCACATAGAAACGTCATCGATTTCCGGCGGCATTCGTGACACCCAAGCGCAAACTCCGGCCGTTCATTCGGCAATCGGCAATCCCTTCCCCTACTCCTCCTCCGCCTCCTCGCGGGGAGGCTCGGATTCGTGGATCTTCTTGAAAATCTCTTCCAACGCCATGGCGTAGCGAACGCTCGTGTCCAAGTGAAACTTCAGTTCGGGAAGAAACTTCAGGACCATCCGTTCGCCCACGAGGCGGCGGATGTAGCCCGCGGCGTGCTCCAGCGCCTGGAGGCATTCCTGGTCCGCCTTCGCGTCGTCGCCCAGGCGCGAGACGTAGACGTCCGCCGCGCGCAAGTCCTTGGTCACGTGCACGCGCGAGACCGTGACCATCCCCACCCGCGGGTCCTTGATCTCTCGGTCCAGAATGCCGGCCAACTCCCTGGCCATCTCCTGTTCGACGCGCTTGATTCGCTCGGGAAACATCAGAGTTTCCTCCTTGCCTTCGCTGACGCCGAGCTTTCACGCCCTCGCCCAGCGAGGCAAGAGAAATCGGGCCGGCGAGTAGGTCCGCCCTGCCGGGGCGGACTTCCGTCCGCGGGAACGAGGTTTCTTGCGACAAGGGAGTTCAGTCCACGGACTGGTTTCGCCAGGCCTGAAGTCCGCCCCGGCAGAGCGGACCTATTTGCGCCCTGCTTTTTTCTCTGGCCTTGCGCGGCGCGCTCTACGAACCTTGGCGCATGAGCGAGCGGGTGCGCATCCGGCTGGCGCCGTTGGGCGACGTGATCGAGGTCGCGCGCGGAACGCTGCTGCGCGATGCCCTGTTCGGGCGCGGGGTGGAGTTCCCCTGCGGCGGACGGGGGCAGTGCAAAGGCTGCCGCGTCCGCGTCGTCCAGGGCGATTTGCCCGTCACCGCGCGGCACCGCGCGTTGCTCGCCCCCGACGAACTGGCCGCCGGCTGGCGGCTTTCCTGCCTGTGCAAGGCCGACCGCGATCTGACCCTGGAATTGGCGCAGTGGGAAACGCCGATTCTGGCCGACGAGACGCCGTTCGCCTTCACCCCGCGCGAAGGCCTCGGCATCGCCATCGACTTGGGCACCACCACGTTGGCCGCCCAGTTGCTCGATCTCCAGACGGGCCGCGTGCTGGCGGTGCGCACGGCGCTCAACCCGCAGGCGCGCCACGGCGCCGATCTGATGAGCCGCATCTCCTTCGCCGCGACCGACGGCGGACAAGCCGTTCTCGCGCGCCTCGTCCGCGGCGAACTGGGCGCGATGGTCGGCGAACTGATCGCCTCGGCCTCGGCCGAGCGCTCCTCGGTCGTCGACGTGGCCATCGTCGGCAATACGGCGATGCACCACCTGTTCTGCCTGATCGACATCGATCCGCTTTCGCACTATCCCTTCGAACCGACGAACAATGGCGAGCAGCGCATCCGCGCGGCGGACCTGGGCTGGCCGCTCGAGGGCGGCGTGGAAACGCGCTTCCTGCCGTGCCTTGGCGGGTTCGTCGGCAGCGACATCCTGGCCGGCATCCTGGCCACCGAGATCCACAAGAGCGACCGGTTGGTCGCTCTGATCGACCTGGGCACGAACGGCGAGATCGTCCTGGGCGGCCGGGCGCGGCTCCTGTGCGCGTCGACGGCGGCCGGTCCGGCGTTCGAGGGCGCGCGCATTTCCATGGGCATGCGCGCGGCCACCGGCGCGATCGTCGCCGCCAAGGCCCGCCACGGACGGCTGGTCTGCCGCACGCTGGAAAACAGCGAGCCCCGCGGCATCTGCGGCAGCGGCCTGGTCGACGTGGTGGCGTGCGCGCTCGACCTCGGGCTCATTCTGCCCACGGGGCGCCTGGCCGAGGGCGCCCAGGAACTGGCATTGCGCGGGCCGGTCAAACTGACCCAGACGGACATCCGCCAACTGCAACTGGCCAAGGGCGCCATCGCCGCCGGCGCGCGCATCCTACTCGACCGCCTCGGCGCCGGGCCGCGCGACGTCGAGCGCGTGTATCTGGCCGGCGCTTTCGGCAACTACATCAGTCGCGCCAGCGCCCGGCGGATCGGGCTGTTTGACTTTCCGCCGGAGAACGTGCATCAAGCGGGCAATACGGCGCTGCTGGGGGCCAAACTCGCGCTTTTCCATCCCCCCGATCAGAGCGATGCGATCGCCGGGATCATCCGGCGGGTCGAACACGTCCCGCTCAGCGCGGATGAGAAATTCCAGGACGTCTATGTCGAGAATATGCGATTCCCGGAGGCGATCGCCGATTGAGCGGCCATGACTCGCCGCAAAGGCACAAAGGGAAGACCTTCTTCGTGCCTTCGTGCCTTTGTGGTGAGTCGTGATCGCCCAATCGGCGATTCAGGATTCCCATGGCAGGTTGCTGCGGCTCAAATCGAAGATCAGAAGTCGAGAACCAAGAATCAGGAATAAGGACGCCAGCCATGCACCCGACCCTCGAGAGTCTGTTGAAGGACCGTCCCATCGTCACCGACGGCGCGTGGGGCACGCAACTTCAGGCGCGCGGCCTGGAAATCGGCGCCTGTCCCGACGCCTGGAACCTGGAGCATCCCGAACGCGTCGAGGAAGTGGCGCGCGCCTACGTGGAGGCCGGCAGCCGCGTCATCCTGAGCAACACCTTCGGCGCGACCCGGTTCGCGCTCGACCGCTACGCCTTGGCGGGCAAGACGGCGGAGATCAACCGCGCCGGCGCCCAAATCTCGCGTCGCGCCGCGGGCGACAAGGTCCGCGTGTTCGCCTCCATCGGCCCCAGCGGCAAGATGCTCGTCATGGGCGAGGTGAGCGCCGAGGCGTTGCGCGACGCCTTCCGCGAACAGACGCAAGCGTTGGCCGAAGGCGGCGCCGACGGGATCGTCGTCGAAACCATGTCGGACCTCGACGAGGCGAAAATCGCTGTGGCCGCCGCGAAGGAGACGGGCCTGCCGGTCGTGGCCAGCATGGTCTACGACGCCGGCGCGAAGAAAGACCGCACGATGATGGGCGTGACGCCCGAGCAGGCCGCCGAGGGGCTGGCCGAAGCGGGGGCCGACGCGATCGGCGCGAATTGCGGCCAGGGAATCGCCGGGTTCATTCCGATCTGCGAACGGTTGCGCGCGGCCACCGATCGCCCCCTATGGATCAAGCCCAACGCCGGCCTGCCTGAAGTCGTCGAGGGCAAGACCGTCTACCGCACGACGCCGGAGGAGTTTGTCGCGCGCGTGCCGGCCCTTCTGCGCGCCGGGGCGGCGTTTCTTGGGGGCTGCTGCGGCACGTCGCCCGACTTCATCCGCGCGTTAAGGGCGTCGCTCAAGCCAGCGGGCGCGTAAGGAAGTCTGACTCCGCCGGACCAGACCAAGTCCCCGCCCGACTCGAACTCGAAAGCCTCCGGCGCTTTTGCCTTGACCTGTGCGGCGAGCGAACCGATACACACCTTAGACGACCGAGCCCAGGTAGCTCAGTCGGTAGAGCACATGCATGGTAAGCATGTGGTCGGGAGTTCGATTCTCCCCCTGGGCTCCAGTTAAATCCAGTAAAATCAATCCCCTCTAACGCTCCCCTCCCGGTTACTGTCCAACTTGTCCTATGCGAAAATCGCGTTGTGGCGCGCTATGGCGCCGCAAATCGACAACGGCTGCGCGCCACATCCGCTCCGTCTTCGAATGCGATCGACGAGCGAAGCACAGCGTTCAGGCATGACAGCGGATCGAGGTAGTGGCCGGGGCGGTGCGCGATCGTCAGGGCGACCGAGAACCCGCCGGCCTCATTCCATTGCGGCTCGTCCAGGTGAAGGAGCGTCTTCTTCAAGTCCATCTCGCGCGAAGGGGCCTTGATCGTCGCCGGTTTCTCGTAAGGAAACACGTCGGAATCGCGAAACGCGCGGAACGCCCCATCCACGCGCGCTTCCGTCAGCCCCTGCGACGAGGCCAGATCGGCGGGAATCCGGGCCGCGTATTCCGCTTCGCGCAACGCCGCCTCCGGCGATTCCGCGCGCAACGGGATTTCCTCCACCGCGTGCGCGCGGATGGCGGCCGGCAACGCTTCGTTCATCCTGCGCAGCGCCTCCGCCGAATCGACGCGTTCCGTCAGCGTCAGGTCGAAAACGTCGTCGTGCGCTTCGTAGCCGAGCGGCAGCGGCGGCAGGAAACTGATGCGCGGCTTGGGGTTGAAACCTTCGCTGTACGACGGCTTCAGCCCGGCGCGCAGGCAGGCGGTCTGAAGAATCTTGCAAACATCGAGGTGGGACAGATACTTCAGATCGCCCGTGCGGGAGAAATGCACGCGGATGCGCGCGACAGGCGGCGCGGCGCCCACCGGACGCGGCGGCTGTTTCTTCGCGCGCTTCGAGAGCGGCGTTTCGGCGGACGGTTCGGGTTCCGGCGCCGCCGGACTAGTCGGACCTGGTGGACTGAGTGGACTGGGCGGACTGGGTGGACGAGTCAGGCGCTGGCGGATCACGCCGTCTTTGGTGCGGCGGGTCGGGGGCCGGGGCGCGCCCGCGTCCTGGCCAAGGCCGGCATACGCGCCCTCGCCCTTCATCAACTCCGGCGGGGCGCCCCAGAGCTCGTCGGCCAGGACGTGGTCGAGGCCGTCCGAACACGCCTCGCACCCGATGCAGGCTTCTTGCGTGCAATCAGGGACTTCGCGCTCGCGTTGCGCCAGACCCCATTCCTTCCATAGGAATTTTCGACCCGGCCCGCTGTCGATGTGGTCCCATGGGAACAACTCGTCCTCGCCGCGCGCGCGGTTGGCGTAGAACTCCGGATCGATCCCGGTCTCGTCAAACGCGC
>JAPLSS010000882.1 GCA_026398515.1 Candidatus Sumerlaeota bacterium
GGGCATGTATTTCGGATGGATCAGGCGGTTGGTATATCGGCGGCGACTTCACCGAGGTCGGGGGCATTCCAAGGAGCCGCATTGCGCACGTCCTTTTCGACGGCAGTGTCGACGCGGCATGGGATCCTAACGCGGACAACACGGTCCATGTCCTGGCGATGTCGGGAACGACGGTCTACGCTGGGGGAGATTTCACGAGCATCGGCGGGCAGGCGCGCAACTGCATCGCCGCCCTCGAGGCAACGACGGGAGCCGCTGCCGCCTGGGACCCCAACGCTGACGGCGTCGAATATCCCTCGGTCAAAGCCTTGGCGGTCTCAGGTTCGACGGTCTATGCGGCGGGCGACTTCACAACCATCGGCGGGCAGCCGCGCCTCCTCATCGCCGCCCTTGACGCGGCGACGGGCAATGCCACGCCTTGGGACCCCAACGCAGGCGGCGAGGTACGGGCCTTGGCGGTTTCGGGAACGACAGTCTATGTGGGGGGGACCTTCACAAGCATCGGCAGGCAGTCGCGCAACTGCATCGCGGCCCTCGATGCGACGACGGGCGATGCCACGCCTTGGGACCCCAACGCGGGAGGTTATGTCCAATGCCTGGCGGTGTCAGGGACGACGGTCTACGCCGGGGGAGGATTCTCGACCATCGGCGGACAGACGCGCCACCGTGTCGCCGCCCTCGACGCAACGACGGGCAACGCCACCGCATGGGACCCCGACGCGAACGGCCTCTATCCTGGCAATGGCTTCGTCCATGCGTTGGCGGTGTCGGGAACGACAGTCTATGCTGGCGGGGAATTCACAACCATTGGCGGACAGGCGCGCAACTACATCGCCGCCCTCGACGCGACGACCGGCCAGGCCACGCCCTGGGATCCTAACGCGAACGATTACGTCATAGCCCTGGCGGCTTCGGGATCGGCGGTCTACGCCGGAGGGCGATACACGAGCATCGGGGGGAAGACGCGCAACTACCTCGCCGCTCTCGACGCGACGACTGGTCAGGCCACGTCCTGGGACCCCAATGCGAACAACGTTGTCTATGCCCTGGCCTTGTCGGGAACGACGCTTTACGTCGGGGGCGATTTCTGGACCATCGGCGGGCAGACGCGCCAGGGAATCGCCGCCGTCGACGCGGAAACCGGCAACGTCACGGGCTGGAGCCCTGCTGGGGGACACTGGATCCGTTCCCTGGCCGTATCGGGAACGACAATCTACGTTGGGGGCCTTTTCGAGTCCATCGGCGGGCAGGAACGCAACTGCCTCGCCGCCCTCGACGCAGCAACCGGCAAGGCCACGCCGTTTGACCCCAACGTGGACTACTGGGTTCTTGCACTGGCGGTTTCAGGATCAACCGTATTCGCTGGAGGGGAATTCATGAATGTCGGCGACTTGCCGTGCCCACACTTCGTCCCCCTCGACGCGACGACCGGCCATGCCAAATATTGGCGAGTCTGGGATGATCCGTTCTATGCCTTGTTAGTGTCGGGAACGACTGTTTACGCCGGGGGGAGTTTCGGGCTCATCGCCATTGACGCCACGACCTACCAACCCACGTCTTGGAACCCCGGCGCGAACGGCGCGGTCCGCGCTCTGGCGTTGTCGGAAACGGCGGTCTACGCGGGCGGGGAGTTCACCGGCATCGGCGGGCAGGCGCGCCGCTACGCCGCCGCCCTCGACCCCACGACCGGCAATGCCACAACCTGGGACCCCAACTTGAGCGACGCGGTTCACGCCTTGGCGGTGTCCGGGGCGACGGCCTATGTGGGAGGCTTGTTCACAAGCGTCGGCGGGCAGACCCGCCTCCACTTCGCTGAGTTTCCACCGACGCCACGCCTACCAACGCTCTTGACGGTCGCGGACAACCTAAACGGCACGTCGCACCTGACGTGGGGAAATCCATACCCCGCGCCATGGCAATTCCTCGGCTTTGCGTGGGACATCTACGCGGCAAACTGGATCAACCGCGGCTGGGACAATACCATGTGGTTCCCGTATCCCGCGGCGGCGACCGAGGGCGACATCGACTTGGGCTACTCCGGCGCCTACCACGCCTGGATCTCCAGCCAGTACCCCGACAACTCATGGTTCCCGTGCCCGAATCCCTGGACCGGCATTCAATACAGCGGGACGCCGCATACGCCCCAGGATGTTTGGATCGAGGATTTGGGCGCCCTGCGCGTGCGCCTTCATTGGACGCCGGAGATCTATGGCACATGGCTCGTCGAGATCATCGTCTACCAAGTCGGGACGGATTTCATCCCGGTCGACGGTCCAAGCGGGAATGCCCTGTGGCATTTCATCGACTATGGCGGCGCGGGATATGTGCAGGGCCAGGCCGACTTCTTCGCCGGCTGGGCCGACTTCACACTGCCGGCCGATGGCGCCTATTGGTTCTTCCTGCGCGGCGTCGGCTGGCTGCCCCCGTTCCTCACAAGCGACTACGCCACGGAGTTCGTCTTCGTGGCGGAATAACGAGCGCGAATAGGCCTCGTGGCGGGGGCGCGGGGGGAGCGTCCCGCGGCATGATTTCTGTCGCCCCTTCGGGGCTTTCGGATTGGAGGCGCAGTCCGGGGGCTTGGCTTCGCCTGCGCCCCCGGCTACGCGCGGATTCGGCTGGCTCACCGCAGGCTGTCGGCCCCTTCGGGGCGTCACCGTTACGGCATTCCTGAATCCGGGCGCCGAGCTACACCGCGGGCTGCGCCCCGCGCGGCCTGCGCCGCCGCAAATGTATTGACCCTCAACGGGGGGGTTGGTACAAACGCTTGTCGGTCTCACAGGCGCCCGAATTGACGAAGGAGTCGCTCGCCCGCGCACGCGCATGTCCTTCCATATCGAACCGATAGGCATTCTGGCCATCCCCGTCTTCCTGTTCTCGCTGGTGGCGCACGAGTACGCCCACGCGTGGACGGCGATGAAGGCCGGCGATTTGACCGCGGCGTACCAGGGCCGGTTGTCGTTCAACCCGCTGGTTCACCTGGACCCCATCGGAACCATGATGATCCTCCTGGGCGCGCTGACCGGCTTGCCGCTGATCGGCTGGGCGCGCCCGGTGCCGGTCAATACGCTTCGGTTCCGCAGCGCCCGGTGGCTGACGTGGGTGTCGCTGGCGGGGCCGGCGTCGAACCTGGCGCTGGCGTTGGAGGCGGGGCTGCTGTACCGCATTTCGACGATGACGGGGGTTCCGCCCGCGAGCGGGTCGGACGCCCCGATCACGCCGGAGGCCATCTACTACACGATCCTGCTTCTCTTCGTGTTCTCGAACCTGTGCTTGTGCGTGTTCAACCTGATTCCGATTCCGCCGCTGGATGGATCGAAGATCTTCTTCCAGCTGTTCATACACGAGCGAAACTGGCTTTTCCGCGTGTTTGGGTTCCTGGAGCAATACGGTTTCCTGATTCTGGTGGTCTTGTTCATCGGGTCGCCGCTGGCGAGCGTGTTCCAACGCGCGGTTCTGTGGGCGGCGGCGGCGATCACCGGGGAGTCGTTTGGCTGAGAGGCGCAATTGGCGCTGAGTGAGCGGCGCAGGCTTTCCAGCCTGTGCGCCGCAGGAAGGGAAAGTGGGAGCCATTCACAGGCTGGAAAGCCTGCGCCACTTTATCAACTTGTATTTCGGAATAGGTTTGAGGCGATGGAAACGGAAACGAAAGAGCGGGTGATTGCGCCGAAGAAGACGCAAAAGTTGCGGCTGCTCAGCGGCATGCGCCCCACGGGCCGGCTGCACCTGGGCAACTACGCCGGGGCGCTGCAAAACTGGGTCCACTTGCAGCACGAATACGACGCGTTCTTCATGGTCGCCGACTGGCACGCGATGACGGCGCTGTATGAGGATATGTCGGAGCTGCCCGACAACACGCGCCAGGTGATGATCGACTTCATCGCCGCCGGGCTGGACCCCGAGCGGGCGACGCTGTTCGTGCAGTCGCACATCAAGGAGCACGCGGAACTGGCGCTCCTGCTGGGCATGTTCACCCCGGTGCCGTGGCTGGAGCGAACGCCTTCCTATAAGGAGGCGGTCGTCGACAACCAGGACAAGCATCTGGAGACGCTGGGGTTCCTCGGCTACCCGGTGCTGCAGGCGGCGGACATCGTCATTTACAAAGCCAACGTGGTGCCGGTCGGCGAAGACCAGGTGCCGCACCTGGAGATGTGCCGCGAATTGGTGCGGCGGGTGAACTTCCTGTACGGCAACCTGTTCCCCGAGCCGCAGCCTATCCTCAGCCAGACGCCGCGCCTCCTGGGCAACGACGGGCGCAAGATGAGCAAGAGCTACGACAATTGCATCTACTTGAGCGACGGCGCGAAGCTGGTGGAGAAGAAGGTTGCGCGGATGGTGACCGACCCGGCGCGCGTGCGGCGCTACGATCTCGGCCATCCGGAGGTGTGCTCGGTCTTCGATTATCACAAGCACTTCAACAAGCGCGAGGAGCCGCAGATCGCCGAAGGCTGCCGCGCCGGGACGCTCGGATGCGTCGATTGCAAGAAGCGCCTGGCGGCGGTGCTGAACGAGATGCTGGAGCCGATGCGGGCCAAGCGCGCCGAGCTGGAAGCCAAACCGAAGAGGGTCGAGCGCGTGATGGCCGACGGCGCCGAGCGCGCGCGGGAAGCCGCGACGAAGACGATGGCCCAGGTGCGCCAGGCGATGCGGTTGCCGTAGGAAAGTGCGGAGTGCCGAGTGCGGAGTGCGAAGTGGCGAGTGGGAAGTGATAAGCGCGGGGGGCAGAGTTTGCGGACCCTCGTACTCAATGAGAATCCAGGCGGTCTTCCCCGAAGGGGAAGCATGTGAATAGCCGGGGGCGCCAGCCCCCGGTAGGCGGCAACAAAACCCTTGGACCCTGAAGGGGTCCCACAATGGAGGTTTTTCGTGTTCGTGCCCTGCCCTGAGCTTGCCGAAGGGTCGCGCTCAACAGTCTGTTCCGTTAGACGACCGACCACGACCCTTCGGCAAGCTCAGGGCAGGGCACGAACACGAAGGGCCTGAAACAGATCCCACTTCCATGACCTACCAAATCAGCCTCCCTGTCTTCGAAGGGCCGTTTGACCTCCTGCTGCATTTGGTCAAGGTCAACGAGGTGGAGATCTCCGACGTGACGATCGCCGCCATCACCGATCAATACCTCAAGACGATCGAGTTGATGCAGGAGCTGGACCTGGAGGTCGCGGGCGATTTTCTGGTGATGGCCGCGACGCTAATTCAGATGAAGCTGCGCGCCCTCCTGCCCGAAACGCCCGAAACGCCGGAGGAGGAGGAAGGCGAGGAGATCACCGAGATCATGAGCGCCAAGGCGCTCATGGAGCAGCTGATCGAATACCGCAAGTTCAAGGAGCTTTCCGTCGATCTGAATGCGCGGCAGGAGGAGCAGCTGCGCGTGTTCTACCGCAGCAGCCTGCTGTCGGCGATGGAGGACGCGCGGGAAAACGCCCCGCTCAAGGCGGAGCTGGGCCTGCTGTTCGACTGTTTTGCGCGGGTGCTGCGCTACGTGGAGTCGCTGCCGCATCACGATGTGGCGTTCGAGCCGTTCAGC
>JAPLSS010000357.1 GCA_026398515.1 Candidatus Sumerlaeota bacterium
GGCTCCCAGGGTTGGTAGCGTGTCGAGGTTTTCATGGAACCAGTATAGCACGATTGTCAAGCACGCTATTATCATGCCAATATAGATTTTACCCAAGAAAATCTTTGCCCGACCGGCGAGTTTTCCGACAGGCTCCTAGTAGTGGATCTCGTGCAGGCGGTCGGCGCCGGGGCGGCTCCAGATCGTCCACAAGCCGCCGGGGCTTTGGAGTAGCGGGTTCTCGGTGACCGCGTCGTCGTCCCAAACGAACCCCGCGTACAAGGCGGGCATGTAGGCGATCAGGACAGCCAGAACGAGCAAGAGGGCTGGCCCATGGCGAAGCCGCCGCCAGGAAGCCTGGGGAGAAGGAGGGACGGACGCGCCGGAAGGCGGCCCTTCCGTGCGCGAAGCGTCGGCGCCCCGAGGCTTGCTCTCCTGGCGTATCCCACGCGACTCCATAACTCTCCCGAAAATGAGTGTAGGGAGTCCCGCCTCTAGGCGGAATGCTGCGTTCCGAACTGAGGCCGCCCATCGAAGATTCCGCCTAAAGGCGGGACTCCCTACACTCATTTTCGTCCTTTCAAGGCGGCCCGAAGCGCCATGACGCGCTTCCCCGGTATAGCCGGGATGGAGGCATCCGTCAGATCGGCGCGACGAATTGGCCCGATTTTCCCACGTACTGCTCGTAAATGGCGTACGTCGCTTCGGCCATGCGTTCGGCGCCGCGGGTGGAATGCGCCCAGGCCTGTCCGCGTTCGCCCAGGGCGTCGGCTTCTTCGGGCGACCGGATCATCTTCACGAACGCCTCGGCCAGCGCCTGCGTTTCGTGGGCGGGATCGACGAGCAGGCCGCCTCCGGATTCCTCCACCAGTTCCGTGAGCGCCCCGCGCCGCGGCGCCACGACGGGGACGCCGTTGGCCAGCGCCTCGATGACGTACAGGCCTTTGGCTTCGGGGTAGGGCGAGGGCACGCACAGCGCGCTGGCGCCTTGCAGCAGGGCGATCTTCGTCGCCCGGTCCACTTCGCCCGCGTATTCGAAGGAGTCCGCCGCGCCGGCCTCCGCGATTCGCTTTTGCACGGACCGCAGGTACGGTTTCTCCTTCGGGTCCAAGTAGCCGGCGGCGATCAGCCGCGCGTCGCGGCCTTCGGGGGTCCGCTTCAAGAGAATGAAGGCCTCGGCCAGCTCGCGCAGGCCTTTCTGCGGGCACACGCGCGCCATGCAGAGGATGGTGAACGGCTCGCGCCGGCGCGCGCCGCGGCGTCCATGCCCCTCCAAGTTGATCCCCAGCGGCGCCACGTGAATGCGTTCCGCGGGAACGAGCAGGAATTCGGCCATGCGCGCGGCGTAATAGCGGCTGGTGGCGATGAAGCCGTGGCAATCGCGTCCTCTCTCGCGGAGGATGTCCAGGCATTGCGCGCGATAGGGCTCGGGCAGGCCCTCCAGAAAGGAATCCTCGCCGGACAGAGTGCAGAGGACGGGCGCGTCGGCGTGGCGCCGGATTTCGCCCGCCAGGCCGCAGAACATCGCGTTGGGCAGGTTGACGATGTCCGGGCGCATTTCAGCAATCCAGCGCGCGAGCTTGACCACTTCTTTGCGCGCCCCGCCCTCCTCGCCGGACAACACCGTCAGAGCCAGCCGGCCCACGCTCTCCGGGCGCGTCCAGGACGAGAAGCGCGAGATCCCCCGGAGCAGCGCGGGCGAATCGAACAGGCGGTCGATCCCCGCCGGCGTCGCGCGGAAAAGGCCGAAGGAGTGTTGCAGGAACACGTTCAGCGCGCCGAAGACGACGCGGGGTTCGGCGGGGCCGGGCGCGGGGGCCTCGTCGGTGCGCAGAGGGGTGTAGGCGGGAACGATCAGAACGTCGCGGCCCTGGCGGATGAGCGCGGCGGCCAACGCGTTGTCACGCAGGCAGCTGCCGCACATCATTCCTCCCGCGCCGGCGGCGATATAGACAATGCGCAAGGCTCGAACTTTCCCGTGGAAGGCGTTCTCCGTGGCGCAGGCTTACCAGCCTGTGTGCTTCAGCCCGGATTTCTCGCCGCTCCTCTTGCACTCAGGCCGCCTCGGGTGTATAAATGATTTAGGTTCAGTCACTTAAACAACCGCAGACAGGCAGTGCAATGAAGATGGAGTCTAGCGCGGCTTCGTATGAGATGCAAGAGCGGGGATGGCGGCGGGGGGAGGCGGGGCGCATCTTGACACTGCTGCCGTTGCGTCGATGGATCGACGTGGCGGCCGACCGTCGCGTTGGCGCGGCATGGGGACTGTCGCCGATTTCGTGGACGGATGAGCTGGACACGGGCGGCGGCGCCTCGGCCCGCGAAATTAGTGATCGCAACTCATGCCCCTGCGGGTCCCCCGGAAACTAACGAAAATCGGGAGTATGGAGTCCCGCCTTCAGGCGGAATCCACGATGCCTCGCCTCAGCTCAGTTTGCAGCATTCCGCCTGAAGGCGGGACTCCATACTCCCGATTTTCGGAGCAGTTCCCATTGGCGCGTCGACGCCGCCGTAGGAGTATCAAGATACGCCCGGCCGGTTTGGGAGAAGGGACGGGCGAATTCTTTTGACTCTTCTCCCCCTTTTCGGCTAAATCGAATTGAATCAATCGCTTCCCCCGCCCGCGCGGCGCGCTTCTGGAGAACGCGAGAATGCCTGTCATCACTGTGAAACTCGGCGATTCTCTCGTCCAGGAGTATTCCTTCGACAGCGACGAGGTCTCCATCGGCCGCGCCAAAGACAACAACATCGTCTTGGAAACCCTCAGCGTTTCGCGCAACCACGCGAAGATCCAGCGCGAAGGCGCCCGCTACTTCGTCGTCGATCTGGGGAGCGCCAACGGCACGTTCGTCAACGGCGTGCGTGTCGCCAAGGTGGAGATCCAGGACGAGGACGTCATCGCCATCGGCAAACACAAATTGCGCTTTTCGCTCAGGGCCGCGGAGGAGCGTGGGGCTGAAGCGCCCGCCCGGTTCGACGCCGATCGGACCGTGCGCGTGCCCACCGAGCCGGTCGGCCTCCTCACGGTGGCCAGCGAAAAACAGGGCGGCCAGCAGTTCGTCGTCGACCGCTATGAGACGATGATCGGCCGCGGCGAAGACTGCCACGTGCGCCTCTATGATTGGACGCTGTCGAAACGCCACGCGGTCCTGTGTCGCGAAAGCGGGAGTTTTTCCCTGCGCGACCTCGGCAAACTCGTCGGAGTGAAGGTCAACGGCCAGCGGGTTCGCGAGCGCCACGCGCTGTACGACAGCGACGAAATCCGGATCGGCCCGTTCACGATGATCTTTCGCATTCTGGCCTCCGCGCCGGGCGCCGAGGCGCCGAGCGATGCGATTCCGGAGATGCGCATGGAAGCGCCCGCGCCGCCCGTCCAGGAGCCGCCCCCCGCTCGGGAGGCCGAACCGGCGGAAGCGATCGAGGAATTCCGCGCCGAGCCTTGGGCCGAAGCCATGGAGGGGCCGCGCGAAGAGCCGTCGCCCGCGGCGGCGCCGCCGCCGGCGGAAAGCAGCGGTTTTCGCCCACTCGAAGAGGAAGCCGCTGTCCGTTACGAATCGTTCGTCAAGGCGGCGCCCGAGGGCGAAGAGCCGGCGGCGCCCGAAACGGCGGCCGGCGAGGGCGTCGCGGCGGCGCTGGAGAACCCGCCGGCCATCGCGGAGAGCCTCGCCGCCGAAGCCCAACTCGCCGAACGGGACGTCCCGTTGGAGGAAGAGCCGGCGGAGTTGGCCGACCTGACGCCCGAAGAGCCGGCCTCAAGCCAGGCCCCGCCGGCGACCCCAGTCGCCGCAGGGGCCGAGGAAGCCGCTGTGGAAGCCAAGGAAGCCCGGCCGGCGGCGGACCCAAACGAGATTGCTCTGTGGGAGAGAGCGTTGGACAATCCCAGCCCCGCTATTCGCAGGGAGGCGGCAAGACGACTGAAGAAGATGACGGGGCGGGATTACGATGTCTGATCATGAGCGCCGCGTCGGCGTCTTCTCGGATATCCACGGCAATTACCACGCGTTGCGGGCCGTCATCGGCAGCCTCGACGACCACGGGATCGAGGAGATGTTCTGCTGCGGCGACGTTGTCGGCTACGGCGCCCATCCCAACGAGTGCTGCGCCCTGCTGCGCGAGCGGCGGATCCCGACCATCGCCGGCAACCACGACCACGCGGCGCTGCTGCGCACCAACATCGGGTTCTTCAACGACATCGCCAAGGCCGCCGTCCTTTGGACCAAAGACACGCTGACGCCGGAGAACACCGAGTTCCTCGCCAACCTGCCGCTAACCATGGAAAGCGGCGAGTTTTGCTTCGTCCACGGCTCGCCCGAAAGCCCCGACACCTGGAAGTACGTGCTGACTCTGGGCGACGCCAAAGCCAGTTTCGAGTGCTTCCAGCAGCGCTTCTGTTTCATCGGCCATTCGCACCAGCCGTTTCTGATCGAATGGCGCGACGGGGTGATCTCCTGCCCCTCCACGCCGATCGTCGAGATTCAGGACGACAGCCGCTACCTAATCAACGTCGGCAGCGTCGGCCAGCCCCGCGACCGCAACCCGATGGCCTGCTTCGTGATCGTTGACCAAGGCACCCGGCGGATCGAATTCCACCGCGCGCCCTACGACCTCGAAGCCGCGCAGCGCGCCATCCTCGACTGCGGCCTCCCCGCCCAACTCGCCGAACGCCTGGCGTTCGGGGCGTAGCGCGAAATTTCTCACCATCGCGGTTCCTGGGAGCGCCGACGTCCTCGTCGGCAAATCCGAGCATCGAGGGAGTGGGTTCATGGCCGACGCGGACGTCGGCGCTCCCAGGAACCGCAACAACATGATGTGGTGAGCAACGCCGGCTATGATCCAGAATCTTGTTTTCTTGACACGATTTTTCACCGCAAAGAACGCAAAGAACTCAAAGAATAGCGGCAATGACATCAAGGGAATTCGGCTTCTCTGTATTCTTTGCGTTCTTTGCGGTGGGTCATTTTAGTTGCGGCCGTTGGCCGCGCTGGATTCTCCGCCGGGCTCCGTTTCGCTGTCGGCCTTGAGATCGCGCAACAAGCGCGCAAAGCCGGCCTCGAAGGCGTCGTGGTCCTTCCAGTGGGAGAAATCGGGGATGAAATACTCGCGCACCTCGGCGGCGATGTCCTTCCCGCTGTCGGCGTCGAAGCGCTCCCACTTCCGGATGGCCTCCATGCCGACCAGGCGGATGGGAAACAGGACCCGCCCCTTCCGTTCCGCTTCCTTCTTTCGCGCCCGGCGAATTTCGGTGGCGACCGAGTCGCTGGCCATGCTGTTCTCCGAAAGGACGAGAAGCAGCTTGTCGTGGACGCGGATCGCCCGGTCGATCTGTTCGAGGATCGTCCGCCCGCCCTTGATGTGTTCCGGAGCGAACCAGACGCGAAGCCCCTCGTCGCGCATGCGCGAGTGCAGCCGCCGGCAGAACTCTTCGTCTTTGTGGCTATGCGAGATGAAGCATGAATAAAACTGAATCGGTTGCATGGCCTCGACGAGCGTGGGGAGATTCTGATTGGACGCGATTGCGTTTGGTGTGTTATACACTCGAATAGATGCCCAAAGGCCACATCCAGAAACGGTTTATATCCAAGTTAGCCGTCTCATAAGGAGCACTCATTTGCACGCCGAATGGGGAAAAGTCATAGCGGACTTCGAAGACGTTCTCTTTCCTCAACTAAGCCTCGATCCTTGGGAGCGCACCCTATACCTTCACCTCGTGCGGCACACTCGCCTGAAGGGGGTCTCCTCAGGTCTCTTCGCTATCGGTCCCCTGTCGAAAGTCCTCTCAATCAGTGATTTCAAAGTTCGGGAAGTCTTGCGCTCGCTTCACACCAAATCCTGCATCAGAATCGAAGATCGAAGCAGGAATGGTCACCTCATCCATGTCATGCTCCCGACGGAAATTCCAGTTCTCACCTGGTCAGAACCCGAAGTAACGAACGTCGATTTGGAATCGCTGGACTTCTTTTCCGGCCGGCGTTACGTAGTCCCGCTTATGGCGCGAGAGAACTATGCCTGCTTCTACTGCCTTCGTACCCTGACCACGGATACCTGCGAACTTGATCACTTGGTACCGCAGATTGAGAAGATTGACAACTCGTATAAGAATGTCGTCGCGTCATGTCACAACTGCAATAAGGCCAAAGGGTCACAGTCAGCCGTAGCATTTCTTCGGGCAAAGTACCGCGCCAGCCTCTTGAGCGAAGAGGATCTTCAGAATCGGATTAGTACTTTGGACGCAATCCAAAATGGAACTCTCGCACCGGATATCCGCACGGACGACTGATCCTTCGTTCAAGCGGACGGCCTTCGCCAGACGCTGAACTCTGTGTTTGACCGTCTCAGCCTGTCGATTGAACGAAGGGCGGTGAGGGATATGCGCCTGGCGCGGTGGCGGGTGGTGCTCAGCCAGGAAGGCTTGCACCAGCCGAATCCAACGACTGGCCGGGATTCTTCTCCCGCCACTTCTGAATCGACTTCGCGCCCTGGCGGGCAATCTCAACATGCTTCGGATTAGCCATCGGTCGGACATCTCCTCCGCGTCATCAAGAGTCAGCAGCCCGAAAACCTCCCAATACAGGTGCCCCGCCGGCCGCAGGAAGTCAAGCCCACCTTCATTTCACAGCCAGGCGCGCCGGTGGGAGCTGCTCCGAGCATCGAGTAGGTCCTCCCTGCCGGAGTGGACTGGGCGCCGCTCAGGCCTACCAAAGCCAGCCTCGGCAAGACTGGCCTACTTTTCACTCGCCTCCGCGTGCCGCGGAGCGACATGATTCGCTGGTCCCCCAGTACGGAGGCAAGGGCATTTCCCTTTGAGGCCCTTCAATGCCCTGGCTCGCCGCCGGCCGTCAGCAGAGATGGCTCCACCTTGAGCGCCTTGCTCAGGCGCTTCGCCATGGCGGGCGAGAGGGGGCGGCGCCCGCGTTCGAAATCGCTGATCATGTTCTGCCGCACGCCGACTCGCTCCGCCAGCCGAGTCTGCGTGAGGCCCGCCTTGAGCCGGGCGCCGGCCAGAAGATTCCCGATGCGGTTCTTCTCCATTTCTTTCCAGAATTCGGTCTCCTCGACGGGGACGGATTCGCCGGCGTCCTCGGCCGAGAATACCGCGACATCGAATTTCTTCCGGATCCAGGCCAACAGTTCCTCGGCCCGCTCCCCATGGAGAGAGATCTCAATAGGGGGCTTTTTCACGAGAGCCAACATAGTGCACCTCAATCTCAATCTCGTCTTTGCGCCATGTCCAGCATGCCACGTGCCGATAGGTCAGGTGGCAATGGAACCGGTCCTTGTCGAGCGGCGAGAAATTGGGCCAACTCTTCTGGATCGGTCCGGACTCTTGAAGGTCAGCGATGAGCAGGAAAAGCAGCTTCTGCACGCCCTTGGGCAGCTTCGTCAAGCCCCTCGCCGTCTTTTTGCGGATCGTGACCTTGTATCTCATGCAAGTAATATTATAACCATTGGAGCCTTGCGCGCAAGGAATATCTCCCGACTGGGGAATTTCTCTGGGCCGAAAGTCTCGTCACGCTGGGTCGATTGGCCTCTGGGCGCCCGGTCCTTCCAGGCGCGTGCGAGGCGCGGCACACGATCAAGCTGCGCAGGCTGGAAAGCCTACGCCACTTTCCAGTCGGCTTCTTCATCAACTTCTTCCTTGATCCTTCCGCGTTCGGCATTCGACATTTGCGCCTTCTTCTGCTTCAATACCGACGGCATCATCTCATCAGGGGGAGCGCCATGGCCAACGCACGTGCCCGCATCGGCGTCATCCTCGGCAGCTCGAGCGACCTGCCGTTTGTCAAGCGCTGCGAAGAAACGCTGGATTCCTTCGGCGAGCCGCATGAGCTGATCGTGGCTTCGGCGCATCGCACGCCGGACCTCGTGCGGCAATGGGCCGAAGGGGCGATGGGGCGCGGGCTGCGCGCGATTGTCGCCGCGGCCGGCGCCTCAGCGGCCCTGCCCGGCGTCGTGGCGGCCCACACCACGCTGCCCGTCGTCGGCCTGCCGCTGGACACCTCGCCGCTGCGCGGGACCGATAGCCTGCACGCCATCGCGCAGATGCCGCCCGGCGTTCCGGTGGCCGCCGTCGGCATCAACTGCGCGGAGAACGCGGCGCTGCTGGCGCTGGCGATCGTGGCGACGAGCGATCCGGCGCTGCGCTGGAAGCTGGACGAGTATCGGCGGAAGCTGCGGCAGAAGATCGCCGATGCCAACGAGGATCTCTATGCGCAACGCCCCCAGGTGCGGCCCCAGGCGCCGAACGCCGACGAGACGGCGCCGATGGCGGCGGAGCTCGAGGACACCAAGCCGTCGTTCGAAGAGCCCGGCGGCGCTCCCCGGGTCTTCGTTCCCCGCACGACCAGTCCCGACGCCGCCGGACGCCGGTTGAAGATCGATCCGGAGCGCCCCAGCATCGAAGCCAT
>JAPLSS010000087.1 GCA_026398515.1 Candidatus Sumerlaeota bacterium
CGAAACGCGCGCCGCCATGGGAACCTACGTGCGCCTGACCGCTTTCGCGCACGATGATGAGGAGAGCGTCCGGCGCGCCTTTGCCGCCGCATTCGGCGTCATCGAGCGCCTGGACCCGATCCTCAGCCGGCATCGGTCGGACAGCGCCCTGAGCCGCCTGAATGCCGCGGGCGGGACCGACGGAGCGCCGGCGCCGCTGACCGAGAGCCTTCGCATCGCCGAGGCCGCGCATCGCCAAACCGAGGGAGCCTTTGATCCAACCATCGAGCCGCTCGAACGCCTGGAGAGCATCGCCCTTCGAGACAACGCCGCGCCTTCGGCCAAGGCAATCGACGCCGCCCTGGCGCGAGTTGGATTGCAGCACGTGGATTGGACGGATCGAGAAATCGCCTTCCGCCTTCCCGGGATGGGCCTGGACCTGGACGGGGTGGCGAAGGGCTACATCCTCGACGCCGTCGCCGCGGAATTGGCCGCGGCCGGCTTGACGGAGTATCTGGTGGAAGGCGGCGGGGACATGGCCTCCGCCGGGCGCGCCTGGCGGGTGGGGATCTGGAATCCCGCGGCGAATTCCACCGAGGAAGCGCGTTTGACGCGCGGGGCGATGACGACGTCCGGCAATTACCAATACGGACGGTCGCCGTTGTGGGGCCACATCATCGATCCGTTCCGCGGCCGGCCGGTGGCGGAACGGCGCAGCGTCACGGTATGCGCGCCGACGTGCGCTCTGGCCGACGCCTGGAGCACGGGATTGGCGGTGTTGGAGCCGGACCGGGCGCTGGCCCTGGCGGAACGGGCGCCGGACGTGGAGTGCCTGCTGATCGACGCCCGCGGGGAAATCCGCGCCACCTCGGGGTTCCCGCGGCTTCCGGCAGAATCATGAATGGCAGGATCATGACGAATCGTTGAATGGGAGAACAGGGAAAGATGGCCGATGATCAGGTGAGACGACGGGAGTTCTTGAAGACGTTCGGCGCGGCGGGGCTGGCGCTGCCGGCGTTGGGACAGGGTTTCGCCGCCAGCCCGGAGACCTCTTCGGCGCCGACGGGAGCGGCGGCGGCCGACGAACGGGGCAGCGGCGCGTGCCCGGGGCGCCCGTTTTGGGTCAAGCAGGTCGACCAGCCGACGATGGGTTTTGGCGAAATGACGAAGGACTACCCGACGTGGAACCCGCGCGACAACTGCTTTGTCCGTCTCTACGATTATCTGGGCCGTGACAACTACATTCAGACGATGCAAACGGGCAAGCACAACTCGGCGACGTGGCGCGCCGAAGGCCGCCCCGGCTATAAGATCCGCGACGAGGCGCTGATGATCGGCGGCAACCTGGTGGACAACCTCACGGGACGGCCCGACGGCGACGATATGGGGATGATCTCCTGGACGCCGACGCCCTGGTGCGAGGAGTTGCGCGCCAAAGGCCCCAAGTACTCGGAAGACCCGCAAACGGCCGCGCGCGACGTGAAGGCCGCCGCCCGCCTGTTCGGCGCGGCGCTGCACGGCGTGACGAAACTGGATCGGCGCTTCATCTGGACGCACGGCTTCGCGCCGCGCATCGCCGACCCCGACGAGTACGAGCGCTCCAAGGTGGACGGAAACCCGGCTTCGGGCAAGCCGATTGTCTTCGAGAACGTGGAGCATCCCTACGTCACCGATCAGAAGTACGTGATCCCCGAGAGTTTCCAATGGGTGGTGGTCATGGCCCATCGCATGTCCGCGGAAACCATGTGCCGCGCTCCCTCGCAGATCGCCTCCGCGACGACGGCGGTCGGCTACTCCCAGTGCGCGTGGACGGCGGGGATGCTGGCAGAGTTCATTCGCGCCCTCGGCTACGACGCCATCCCCTTGAAAAACGGCTTCTGCAACCTCGTGGCGTACGCCGTGCTAGCGGGGTTGGGCGAACTCGCCCGCACGAACCGGCTGGTGACGTATGAATTCGGTCCGATGGTGCGCCTGAGCTGCGTGCTGACCAACCTGCCGCTGGCCGTGGACAAGCCCATCGACGCCGGCATCGCCCGCTTCTGCCGCGATTGCCGGAAGTGCGCGGAGATCTGCCCCAGCCAGGCGATCAGTTTCGACCGCGATCCGTCGTGGAAGCCCAAAGGCCCGTGGAACCTCTCCGGCCACAAGGCCTGGTTCACCGACGATCACACGTGCTTCCGGTTCTGGCGCGAAACCAACACGGTTTGCGGCCAGTGCTTCGCCGTGTGCCCGTGGTCGAAGAAGGACGAAGCCTGGTCGCACACCCTGGTCAAGGCGCTGGCGGGGACGACGGGGGCGTTCGACCGCGCGCTGCGCAAGATGGACGACTTGTTCGGCTACGGCCTGAAAAACTCGCCCGAAGAGCAAGAGGCGTGGTGGGACCTGGATCTGCCCCAATACGGCTTCAACACCGCGCAGGGGAAGTCGCAGGTGTAGGAGGCAGGAACCGGGACGGATTTCTCGCTATTTGCGGACGGCGCCTGTTTGCCGCGATCTCGGACGCATACGCTCATCGTCATGGCCGCCGCTTCGGCCCGGAATTCCCCGGGCGTTTCCATGCCGCCGAACAGCTGCCGCATGCCCTCGCCCGGGGACGATCGCCGCGCCGGCGCCTGCCTTCAGTGTGGCAATCGGGGCCACTTCACCCGCCCGTCGTCAAGTCAACCGGAAATGCGCCTTCCGCGCGCGCGAAAACCGCGCCCCTCTCCGGCTGCCGCCCGCCCGGCGCCCCGCCGGGAAGAACCCACAGCGTGAACGAGTATTCCGGCCCATCCGTAGCCGGCTGCGCGGTCCATTCGCGGTCCAGCCCGAGCTGCTTCCAGATTGCCGTGAATTGACGGCGCGCTTCGGTTTCGATCCTGATTGCCGGATGCGCCCGCGAAACCCCGCTCCGTTTGCTGCGAACGACGACCCCCTCTTCCGCGATGGTCCGAGCGGCTTCGTCGGCGCGGTCCAGCGCCAGGAGCGCTTGTTCCAGCAGCGCCAGGCGCGGCGCCGATTTCCCCCGCTCGCCCGCCACTTCGCCCCACAGTGCCCGGCCGCGCTCGCTCAAGCGCTCCGGCGCCGCCGTTGTCCTGCACCAGTCCGAGCGAAGGCGCGTCCGGCGGCAGGACGCCGGGGTCTTCGGCGGCCGTCTCCATCTTCACCGCGCCAAGGCCATAATCGTTCGATGGATCGCGCGAGCAGTCCGGCGTGGTCTGCCCCTCGCGGAATACCTCGATCTTCCAATCGTACTCCCCGTGGATCTGTTCGGGAACGCTCCAGAACTGGGCGTCTGAACCGCTGGATCCAGCGATGGTATGAGGCGAGGTTGTATAGATTGGCGTGCCCCAGTTGCCCGGCCCGGCCGGTCGGCGGCAGATCCTCTCGAAGACCGAAAGCGATCCGGTTGCGCTCGCGACGTTCGGATCCCAGCACAGGCGAGCGGACCGCAGATAACCGTCACCGTCGCAATCGACCTTGTCGACCCACCAGCCGTCCGCAAGAGTGGCCGTCTGGCCAGCGCCGACGGTGATGACGAGTTTCGGCCTTATCGTGGCATCGGAGTTGTCTGAGGAGGCGAAGGTTCCATTAGTGCGCCAAGTTGCCTGGGGCGACAGCATGATCCCATAGTTCGGGTATGTCCCGTTCTTCCAGGCCTTGTAGAGGTCCGTAATATCTACGCTGCTCCATTCTCCCGGGTGGACAGCCCCGAATTCCTCATAGTATTCCGAGCTGGGATGGCTAGCAGCCCGTTGAAGCAGACTTTATTCTTGGCGCGCCGCAACCATGGAACCGATCAGGATGACACCCAAGATAGACACGAACGGCGTCAGGGATTCCCGCGCGGTCCCAGAGTCCACAGCGGATGGCAGCCGCCCAGGCGCGAAAAATCGCGAAACAAGCGCCGATCAGGCGTTCGATCCCGTTCTGGAGCCCCCGGGGCTTGCCGATTCCGATCCAATCTCGCGGTCCGCGTTCCTTCTTCTCCGGCGGGTACGTTCGAATGCCCCAC
>JAPLSS010000443.1 GCA_026398515.1 Candidatus Sumerlaeota bacterium
CCGAGGGATGGAACCAGATCATGACCCTGCCGCGGCGGCTGACGTCGATCGGCCGGCGCGACCTCCGCGTCGAACCCGCCGGCGACGTCGAATCGCTGCGCGGCGAGCGCCGGCGCGTGGAGGGCAGGGCGTTGCCGGCGAACCAGGAGATCGTGCTGGAGGGTGTCAACGGAAACGCCATGGAGATCGTCGCTGAGATCGACCCGAGGCGAGCGCCGATGGTCGAAATGAACGTCCTGCGCTCCCCGGGCAAGGAAGAGTTTACGCGAATCTCGTTTTACAAGAATCGCGGCTTCATGAACCGCGACTACGACCAGCAAGGCCCCCGGGCGAGTTGGATCACGATCGATTCTTCCTATTCCTCGACCTTGCCGGACGCCCTCTCCCGCGCGCCCGAGGAGGCCCCGGTCGTCGTTGAAGAAAACGAACCTGTCAGGCTGCGCGTGTTCATCGATCGAAGCGTCGTCGAGGTCTTCGTCAACGGCCGGCAATGCGCCGCCGTGCGAATTTATCCGGGCCGAAAGGACAGCGTCGGCGTATCGCTGCGCTCCCAGGGACAGGATGCGCAACTCCTGTCGTTCGACTCGTGGGAGATGAAGAGTATCTACTGAGAGCGACTTATGGCGTTCGGTAGCACATGATAAGTAGGCCACCTCGACCCGAGGTGGCCTGAGTCAGGTCGGGCCAGCCGGACCTACTGATACACTCGAAGCAAATCGTGGAGATGACCGAATGAGTTTAATCGCATTCATCACCGCCGCCGGCGGGGGGCATCGTCTTCCCCTCCCACGCCGAAGTCGTGATTCGCCGAGCGCAGGTGGACCACCGGCCCGGCCTTCCGAGGGCCCAGTAGGGCTGCTTTGACCACTCTCCCACAACACCGGGCGGAAGGCAGCTTCGGCCTCCCTTGAGCGACGAATGGGATCAATCGAAAAACTAGACTGCAACTCCCAGTCCCTTGGCACATTCCGTGTCATCGATGCATTTGTCCCCCAAACGCCGTGGGGATCACGCCGGACGACATTCGGCATCAGCCGCTCACAGTCTTGGCCCCGTTGTTCTGGAAAACGGTTTCTCTAATGTAGCTCCAGACGATTCGTTCGCACGCATGCCCGGTCCGCCGTCTCCATCGAAGATAGCGCTGCATCTGGTCCTTCGGGTCAAACCGTCGCAGCTCGGCAAGACTGCTCGCCAAGCAAAGAGCCATCGACGTGTCGTCGGTCCATTCGCCCGGCTTCAGTCGAAATGGCTCGCCATCGACCATATCCATGACGGGGGCGAACATGCCCCGTGGCTTGAATTCCACCGTGGCGCCGACGGCATCGCCGCAAGCGAGACCGAGAAGGCAGCCTTTGAAGCGATCCTGCAGATCATCTCGCTCCATGAGAAGTTCTCCAATATCGGGCTGGGGCGCAGAAGCCCTCTGGAAACCTGAACGAAAGGAGAATGCCTTCTGCCGGACGGATCGGCAAGGCCCTACCCGCGGCCTACCTTCATGGTTCAGGCTGGCCCGCACTTGCGCCGTGAACAAAGACCTTGCCTCCGACTACTACTTTCCATAGAATACATCGAGTCTGTGAGGCGACAGCCTGTCAAACCACTTCTGAAATTCATCGAGAATCAGCGCTACGGGTTGAGCCTCGAACATCTCCTCCGCCAGGGATAGCGGAGGTAACAGCTGAGCCATCTGGCTGAACTTGCCACTGACAACCCGCCTTTGAGGTGGCGACCGCAAATGAAGTTCCAAAGAAGAGGGTATTCATGGTTACGTACCGATTTTGCGATTACAAAAAGCAAACCCGACAACTCAAAGATCGCTCGTGGACCGTCCGAGAGCTGGAACATCACGCGAGACCATCCCATTACAGTCTATCCCGACGAGCGCATTTTTCTCATTTGAGAGGATTCTTTCGATTCAGGTGACTTTTTCAGCGGCCTGAGAGGGATTCCCGGGATGTTGACTGTGATTCACACCGAACCAACATATACAAGGATGCCTTGCCTGCACGAAAGAGGAGTATGATGTCTATCATTGCTCACGCGGGATTCTGGCACGAAACCAACACGTTTGCTTCTGGCAGGGCCACCTGGGACGATTTTTTGCGCCCCGAAGGGTTTCTTGGGCTGAAACAAGGGGCAGAGATACTGGATGTCTTTCCGCCTATGAACCTCCCCACGGGGGGCTTCATTACTGAATCTTTGGCCTTAGGCCACACGCTACGACCGATTCTGTGGTGCGCTGCGCAGCCTTCAGCACATGTTACGGCAGAGGCATTTGAGCGTATTGCCGCTTTGCTGTTGAGCGAACTCGAAGCGGCACGCCCATTTGCTGGGGTCTTTATCGAATTGCACGGCGCCATGGTGACCGAGCATCTAGACGATGGCGAAGGCGAATTATTGCGGCGCATGCGCGCTGTTGTTGGCCCGGATGTGCCCATCGTGGCGAGTCTCGATTTGCATAGCAACACGACGGCAGAAATGCTCACCCATTCGGATGGGCTTATTGCCTATCGCACCTATCCCCATCTCGATATGGCTGAAACCGGCGCCCGAGCGGCCCGCTACTTGGATGCTCTCCTCGGTAGCACGGATCGGCCCGCCAAGGCGCGCCGCGCTCTGCCTTTTCTCATTCCGGGGACAGCGCAGTGCACCTTGGTCGAGCCAATGAGGAGCGTCTTTCAATCTCTTGCTTCTTTGGAAAAGAAACCCGGCGTGCGCCATGTCACATTCACACCGGGATTTCCGTTCGCCGATATATACGATTGTGGTCCCGTCGTATTGGCCTATGCCGATACCCAAGAACTGGCAGACGCCACTGCCGAGGGGCTGTATCAATATATTGCCGAACGCGAAGCGGAGTTTGTTGTTCCCATGCTGACGCCGGCGGAAGCGGTCGCCAAGGCGATTCGGGCCCACGCCGCAAAACCGATCGTGCTGGCCGATGTCCAAGATAACTGTGGCGGAGGCGCCACATCGGATACTACCGGGATTCTGACGGAACTGGTGCGTCAAGGGGCGCAAGACGCTGTCGTTGCCCTATTGGCAGATCCGGAAGCGGCCAAGGCCGCGCACGCCGTTGGGGTTGGCGGCACGGTGGAGATGGGTTTGGGTGGGAAGCTATTTCCTGCCGGCGGCCCACCGGTGCACGCCACATGGACGGTGCTCGGGCTGTCAAACGGCGTCTTCGCCTGCACGGGCCCTTTCTTGAAGGGTTGCCAAGCCCGGCTCGGGCCCACGGCGTATCTTCAAACCGGCGGCGTCGGTGTGATTGTGTCCACCGAGAGAATGCAAGCGGCGGACCAGGCCATTTTCCGCCATATCGGTTGCGACCCAGCGGCCCAGAAGATCCTTGCGCTCAAGAGCACCGTGCATTTCCGTGGCGACTTCACCGATTTGGCCAGTCAAATATGGCTTGTCGAGGCTCCGGGCGCCCTTGTTGACCGGCCGGACAATCTACCCTATCGCCGTCTTCGGCCGGGCGTTCGCCTCTACCCCATGGGCAGAGCACATTAGGAGCCGTCTCAGGTTTTCAGGCAATACTTTACTATGCTTTCGGCGTGGATAGCGGTTGTATTCAAGAAGGGGATTCCATGCTCGTCCCTGTTGAGAATGAGGGGCAATTCAGTGCATCCAAGAATCAATGAATCGATGGAATGCCTGGCAATCATTCTCTTTGCGATGGACAGCAACTCCTTCCGGGTTGAGTCCTTTATGATCCCGATCTCGATTTCCGAGAACAGCCTATGGTGGATGATCTCTTGTTCTTCGTGGTCTGGAACCACAACGATCATCCCACGATCAACGAATGGCTTTTGGAAGAAGTCGGATTCCATAGTGAATCTAGAGCCCATTAGCCCCAGTTTCTTCAAGCCCAGGCTTCGGGCCTTCTTGCATGTCTCCTCAATGATGCTGAGCATTGGTATGGATGATCTTGCCCTTACTTCGTCGAACACCACATGGGCCGTGTTGCATCCGATCGCGGCAAATTCGGCTCCTGCGTTGCGCAGCGCCTGCACTCTATCTGCTAGCGAATCTGCAAGCTTTCCCCAATCCTTATTTTCGAGTAGTTGCAAGATCTCGAATGCATTTGCGCTATAGATGATGATCTCTGGGTAGTTTAGGTCTGCTGCTGTTTTGTAAAAGGCGCCGATGATCCTTTTGTAGTAGTCAATGGTCGATTCCGGACCAATCCCGCCGACGATGCCAATCCGTTTCATTTTCAGCGTCTCCGTGAATAGGGAGAGGTCGCCACTCCGAGGGCTAGGAAGCGCATCCCGTCGGTTTCACGGGCGTCTTCTGGTTGTCGGCGATTCCGACAGCTCGGGCGCGCCAGGAGTCTCCCCGTCAAGAATGTCGCGGAGGCCGCGCGCTATGGCTTCGAGGTGGACGACGCCGCATTGCACATTGCTCAACAATACGATCACGGTCTTCTCCTCGATCCATCGTTCGAACACGCTGTTGAAGCCCTCGATAGCGCCGGTGTGCGAGATGACCGTGCGAGCGCCGCTGCGTTTCTCGTTGAGCGGTTTGCGCACGAACCAGCCGTAAGAGTAGTTGGTTGGACGCCATCGCCACATTGCCTCTTTCGACTCCGCCGACAGGAGATTGTCTGTGTAGAGCGTTTGGTCGAACCGGTAGAGATCCTCAACCGTGGAATACATCGCCCCAGCGGCAAAAGGTATCCTCATGTCAATAAACGGCGCGTCGCAAAGGTCGCCATCGCGCTTCACGTAGCCGTTGGCGCGCCTGTCCAGAAGCATGTCGGGGCGGTCGCAACCCGACGCTTTCATGCCAGCGGGATCGAGAACCCTCTCGCGCAACGCCTTTTCGTAGATCTCGTCAGAAACTGTTTCAATTATGGCACCGAGGATGTAGTAGCCGGAGTTGCTGTACGTGTGTTGCGCGCCAGGCTCGAACTCCAGGTCGCCACTGCAAAAATCGTGCACGAACTCATCCACCGTCCGCGGCCGCCGGCTGAACTCCTGAAAAGCATCGCGCCCCCGTGTGTAGGACGGGATGCCCGACGTATGCGTTAGCAGATGCTCGATTGTGACTCTCTTGCCCATGTCAGGCCGGTATGCGGGAAGATAGTCGCAAATGGCGCCGTCCAGCTTCACCTTTCCATCCTGCACGAGTTGCATCACAAGGATCGCGGTGAAAGGCTTTGTCAGCGAGCCGATGCGGAACTGCGTGTCAACCGCGTTGGGCGTCTGCGACTCGCGATCGGCCAGACCGTAGCCGCCCTTGTGGATGACCGCGCCATTTTGGGCGACGAGAACGCTGCCTTGAAAAATTCCCTGCTCATGCTGCTGCGCCATAAAGCATTGGATCTGTGGCGCGGCATCATCGGTGCAAGACGCTGGTGGCATCATCAGGCGCGTTCTCATCCTAATTGGCATTCCTTGGCTCATGGTTTTCGGCAACGCGACAACGCTCACCGCCGCTTCTGCTGGCCACTCTCTGGGACTACTTTGATGGTTTGTCGTAGACCTCCTGGAAAATCGTCTCTATCGCCTTGGGAAGCTGCTCGCCGTATTGGTCCCAGGTATAGGCGCCAACGTACGCGCCATCCACCACGTCGGTTATGCAGCGGCGGTAGGCCAACCATTCTTCCGCATTCGGCTCCTTAAACGGCGGGAAGGTGATCTGCGCCCAGATGATGATCTTGGGGTTTCCCTCCTTGATCTTCTTGACAGTAGCCTCAACGTTTTTCCGGTACTGCTCGCCAGGGGGATCTATTTGATATCGCTGGGTCTGAAAGACCCAGAATTCGGAAAGCGCCGTCATCGGGACATACTTATCCTCATTCTGAGACATTAGTCGTCCCCCCGGCCCCATCATGAGCTGCTTGCCAAACTGGTCGCAAATATCCTTGGCTTTACGCGTCGACCCAATCATGTCGTGCCATTCCTCTTCGGGCGTGCTCTTGCCCGTCTCCAGACCGTATGTCAGCGACTCGTACGGTATAGCCATCTCTCGTCCGAGCTGCCCGCTTTCCTTCAACTTAGGCAGCGAAGGCGCTCCCAGGACGCGCAGCCAGCCCGGGATTTGGGGGAAGACCTTGGCCGCCAGCTCCGCTGAAGGGGCCATGACCATTCCCGGGTGCTCCTTGTACTTCAAAATGATGGAGGCCGTCTCTTCGCGCAGCCCGGTTCCAAGCGGGCATGGCTGTTGGGCCGAGGGTTGCTCCTTGGACGGCGCGTCGGCCTTGGGTCCCGACGCGGGCCCCGCGCTTTCCCCCCCTTGGCAGAGTCCCGAAGACAAGAACATCGCCAATAGACCCGCGTACGCCACAAACCTGACTCTTACGTCAAAGACCAGCGCGCTCATAGTGATCCTCCTAATAGAGTTTGTTCAGGGCCCGGTTGGCCTCTCGGGCGCCGAGGATGGCTCGGACGTGGCGATCTTGGAACTTGGCTCGCGCAGAAGCCGGATGATGTCTTTCAATGTCTCCGTTCCTTTTGCAGCGCCCGCGGTGTAGATGCGTACGGCATCCACAATGTCTTCGATGGCCCGCGCCAATCGCACGATCTCCTCCGCGGGGAAGTCGTTGCCCTCCCGCGCGCCGGGGCAGATGATGATCTGCACCCAGATCCTGGTTTGTGGGTTGCCTTGGTGGACAAGATTCACGACGCTCTGGACGTTCTTGCGGTATTCCTCCGGCGTCGCATGGATCGAGGTGTCGCGGTCAATCTGGAAACGCTGAGACTGGATGAGCCAAACGTCCGCATAGGGGGCGGCCTTGGCATAGTAGTCCTCATGGCTCGCCATGAAGCGCATCCCCGGCCCGACGACCAAGGCAGCGCCGTAGGCTGCCGCGAGCTCTTTGGCCCGCTTGACGGAGCCGACGAAGTCGTCAAGTTCCGCGCGCGGCGTGCGCTGGTTCTGTTCGGGATCGTATGCGAGATACGCGCACTTGGCGGCGGCGTTCTTGAGCGTCGCGATCGTGTCCTGCATTTGATCGAGCGAGAGGAACACGCAGGAGACCTTCACGCGCTGCGCGGAGAGCTCCTTGACCGTCTCGGCGCCGTTTTTTCCCAACATGAGGTCCACGAAGTCGTTCTCGCGGGTCATGGAGCGCGCCAGATCGCCGGTCTCACGACCCAGGCCAAAGCCAATCCCCAATTCTTTTTTTGCATTCAACGGGGCAACTGGGGACGCGGCAAAGGACGGCAGTGTCGCGGCGGCAAGCGCAAGGGCGGCGGTCATCAAGCACAACGGGAAAGCTCGATTTGTCCTCATCGGCGTTCTTTCCTTGTTGGCGATTTCGACACTTCAAGCGTCTTGGGAGTCTCCCCATCGAGAATGTCACGAATTCCGCGCGCCATCGCCTGGAGAGGGCCGACGCCGCACTCGATGTTGCTCAGCAAAACAATCACGCTCTTGTCCTCGATCCACCGTTGAAAAAGGCTGCTGAAGCCGTTGATGGCGCCGGTATGGGAAATGACGGTGCGAGTGCCGCCGCGTTT
>JAPLSS010000836.1 GCA_026398515.1 Candidatus Sumerlaeota bacterium
AGATGCTCCAGCGCCGCCTCCTTGTTCTTGGTCAGCGCCTCCCCGAACAGGCGGCCCCGCGAACAGCCGGTCAGCACGATCAGCCCGCGCGCGCCGGCGGCGAAATCCGCGAACGGGATCACCGGGGGGCCGCCCGCGCCCGCCGCGCGGATGGCCGCGTTCAGAAGCCGCACCAGCGCGCGATAGCCCGCTTCGCTTTCCAGGAGGACCGTCAAGTGGTGAACCGCCGGCGGGATGCCGTTGATGGCGGGATACTGGATGGTGATCTCCGCGCCGAGGAGAGGGCGCACGCCGCACCGCCGGCAGGCGCGGACGTGTTCGACCATCCCGGCCAGCGTGTCCTGGTCGGTCAACGCCAGCGCCGGCATTTGGCGCTCGGCGGCGGCGCGCGCCAGCGCGTCCGGCGCGGCGATTCCTTTGCCGAGGCTGTAATGGCTGTGAACGTGCAGGTGGACGAACGTCATGGGCGCGGGCGCGAGAAGCGCTATCAACGGGTTCAGGACGCAAAGCCGCGGTCACGGGAGCCCGAACGCGCGCATCCTAGTCCAGAGCCGCGGGGGCTTTCCACAGAAATCCGGAGGCGGCGCGCGGCGATGGGGTTGTCTGCCCTCCCGCAGGAATGCGCGGGGGACGCCGCGCCGAATGATCCGCCCCGTCCACCCCGTCCGTGCGTCCACTTCGTCCCGTCCGTCCAAAACGCGAAAAACCCTTGCGCGGCTGAGTGTCTCGTCGCACAATAGGTAAAAATTGGTGAAACGCCTCCTCTGGAACGGACTCTCTGTCTTCTTTTGTCCCTGGGGAGAAGACGGGAGGGTTGACTTATGCACTGCGAAAGCTGCGGCATGCCGATGCAGAAGCAGACGGACTTCGGCGGACGGAACAGGAAGAACCGCTACTGCGCTTATTGTAGCGACGCCCAAGGGGCGCTCAAACCGCGCGAAGCCGTGCGCGAACAGATGGTCAGTCTGTTTCTGCGCCAGCGCGGCGGCGACCGCCTGACCGCCGAACGATCCATCGACGCCTACATGCGGCGCATGCCGGCGTGGCGCGTCGCCGCGTCCGCCAATCGTCCCTCGGCCGCCTGAAGCATCTCCAACGGCCAAAGCCGTCACTCCCAACTCACACGCGCCGAGCCAAGCGAGTGCGTGGGCAGCGTCAGCTCCAAGGCGCCGCCGCGCACGGGCCGTTCGCTTTCCTCCACCCGAACCTTGTGCGGCTCTTCGAGGCTGTTTCCATCGGCGAAGTTTTCGGCGGCCAGCAACCGCCACTGCGCCTTCGCCGCCGTCGCGCCCCAGAGGCCCAGAACGACGCGCGCTTGAATCTCGCGATCGACCGATCGGTTCATCAGGACCACATCCAGGCGCTTTCCATCCGGCGCCAGCGCGGCCGCCGCGTCGACGAGCGGCGCTTCCTGGGGAGTCTGAATGCCTTTGACCGGCTTCACGGGGGCCTCGGGGCCGGCGATGCGGATGGCCATTGGCCGCCCTTCAACCAGGTCCGCATAGAAACGAAACGCGTCGTAGACCGGGTCGGTGAAGACCACGCCGTCGATCTTATGCATCCCGCCGCCGTGGTTGATCAGGGCGCTGTGCGTGAGGATGTCGAGATAGCCGCGGCTGCGGATGGCCGCGTTCATCATGCCGGCGTAGAAGATCGCCGCGCCCAGGGTGCGGTTCGACGGCTGGCCCGGGCCGCCGCCCATGATTTGCAGTTCCGTCAGCGCCAGGCGCGGGTCGTCGCATTGGCCTTGGAGAACGTCTCGAAACTGAGGCAGCTGAGTTTCCTCAAACCATACGGGATGTGAGGCGATAGCGGAGAAAGCGTCGCGCGGCTCGGCGTTCATCACGTCTTTGCTGGTCAGGCGATGAAGCGTGAAGGTCTGCAACGGCTCGCGCGCGTCGCGCGCCACCGTGCGGTCCCATTCCACCGTATTGCCGTTGGCCAGCAGACGGATGGACGGATCGCGCGCCCACATGGCGCGCGCGAAGGCGTCGTAGCGCGGCGCGTACTGGTCCGCCGTCACATGGCCGATCTGCCACCCGCCATAGAGTTCGTTGCCGACCTCCCAAAGCTTGACGCCATACGGCGCGGCGTGTCCATTCCGGTCTCGGACGCTTCCCCACTTGGTTTCCGTGGAGCCATTGCAGTATTCGACCCAGTCGGCGGCCTCTTCGGCCGCGCCATTGCCGGCGTTGACGCAGATCATCGGCCGCGCGCCGATCAACTCGCAGAAGCGAATCCATTCGTCCGTCCCCACGGCGTTGAACTCCACGCCGCCCCACGCCGGATTCTTGCGCACGGGCCGCTGATCGCGCGGGCCGACGCCGTCCTTCCAATGGTAGCCGGAGACGAAATTGCCGCCGGGAAAACGCAGGACGCGGATGCCGGACTGTTTGTAGAGGGCGACCACCTCCGGGTCCCAGCCGTCGAGCGCGTCGTCGGGAAAGAGTTCCGCCCGTTCCAGCGCCAGCGCGCCGGCCCCCTTGCCTCTGATGGCGAGGACCGCCATTCGGTTCTTGGGGAAGCGCGCGCGATCGATCGTGAGCGGCAGTTCGTGAATCGCGATCTTGGCGCCAGGCTGTAGCGACTCGACGTTCGAAAGAGGCTGCTGGAAATCGCAGCCGCCGAGCGACGGCGCATAGACGCCGACTTGCACGGCGGGCGAGCCTTTCGGCGCGGCAATCGCGAGGCGAAGCCGGTAGATTTGCGTGCGTTCGAATGGGAAGTGAGCGATCGTCATCAGGCCCGCTTCGCCTCTGTCCGCCAGTTCAACCGTCTGCCGGCACGGCGCGCTCTCCGACGGCTTGGCCACAAACTGATAGGCCCCGCCGTGGCCGACCGGCATCCATCCGGGCGCGACGTGCGGATCGAGAAGAGGGCTGCCGCTCTTGACCGGCCCCAGGCGTCCGGCCAGCGTCTTGCGCAGCCTCTCTACCTCAGCGGGCTTGCCGAACAGCGCGTCGGGCGCGAAGACGGGGTTGAGGAGCATCTGCGCCCACGCCCCGAGATAGACGTTGCGGCCCAGGTGCTCGGTGAACTTCCCGGCCACCAGCGGCGAAATCGGCGGGATTCCCTCGGGAACGCCGAGCAGCGCGATCTCGGCGTTCGCCCCCGCGCGCCGCTCGAATTGCAGCAACGGCGTATCGGCCGGAACCGACGGCGCCGCGCCGCCTCCCTGGGCGAACGAACGCGGCAGCCCAAGCCAAGCGCCGGACGCGCATGCCGCCAGTGCCAGAAGAACCCCGCGCGGACAGGCCATAGGAAACCCCCTTTCGGCGAAATCGAGGGAGCGGGCCTTGAGTGGCGGCGTCTCCCCGGGCCGGGAGAGAAAATGCAATTTCCCGCCGGAAGTCGCAAGAGCGCATTTCCCGTGGCGTAGGCTTTCCAGCCTGC
>JAPLSS010000706.1 GCA_026398515.1 Candidatus Sumerlaeota bacterium
GAGGGGCAGGGCGGAGAAGGTGGACGAAGTGGACGACATGGACAGGATGGACA
This sequence comes from Candidatus Sumerlaeota bacterium, assembly GCA_026398515.1. GTDB lineage: Bacteria > Sumerlaeota > Sumerlaeia > JAPLSS01 > JAPLSS01 > JAPLSS01. Next base: position 54 of record JAPLSS010000706.1, read on the forward strand.
AAGTGGACGGCATGGACAACGTGGACAGGGTGGACCTCCGGGGCAATTGCCCACTCCGTCCATGTCGTCCACATCGTCCATTTCGTCCACCCCGTCCATGCCGTCCACTCCGTCCGCCCCTCCCACCTACCCCGAAATCGCCGCCAATGGCGCGCTGGCCCTGATCGCGGTCGCCTGCAGTCTCCTGGACCGCCAATTGGCCGCGCAAGCCGAGGCCTTTGAGAACGAAGGCGGCTTCACGGAACGCCTATATCGAACAAGGCAAAATCGAAGGAGAGAGTCGTGATCCGTTTCAAGTCTTCATGGTCTGTTTTGCGCGCATCGCTTTTCGTCTTCATCGCGGCCTCCGCATTCGCCGCGGAGCAGCCTTCGCCCTCTCCCGCGAAGAAGCCCAACGTCCTCCTCATCTTCGTCGACGACCTGGGCGCGGCGGATTTGCATTGCTATGGATCGGAAGACCTTTCGACGCCGAACTGCGACGCGCTGGCCGGGCGGGGCGTGCGGTTCACGCAGTTCTACGTGGCGGCCTCCGTGTGCTCGCCGTCGCGCGCGGCGCTGCTGACGGGGCGCTATCCGTTGCGGGCGGGGCTGGCGTCGAACGCGGGCGGCGGGAAAAGCGGCCTTCCCCTCAGCGAGGCCACCATTGCCGAGATGCTGCGCGGCGCGGGCTATCGCACGGCCATCTTCGGCAAATGGCACCTCGGCGCGAGCGACGAACTGAGCCCGCTGGCGCAGGGGTTCGACGAGTTCTTCGGCCACCGCGAGGGGTGCATCGACAACTACTCGCACTTCTACCATTGGAGCGGCCCGATCCGCCACGACCTCTGGCGCGACAACCAGGAGGTTTGGGAAGACGGAAAGTTCTTCGGCGACCTCATCGTGCGCGAGGCCGAGCGGTTCCTCGACGAGAGCAAGGATCGCCCGTTCTTCCTCTATTTCCCCGTCAACGAGCCGCATTACCCCAAGCAGGCCAAGCCGCAATACCGCGAAATGTACAAGGACATGCCCCTGCCGCGCGGCGATTACGCGGCTTTTGTTTCCACCATGGACGAGTTGGTCGGACGCGTGATGGCCAAGGTCGACTCGCTCGGCCTGCGCCAGAACACGTTGGTCATCTTCGAGAGCGACAACGGGCATTCCACCGAGTCGCGCAACAACTACGGCGGCGGAAACCCCGGCCCGTATCGCGGCGCGAAATACAGTTTCTTCGAGGGCGGCACGCGGCTGCCCGCGATCGCCAGCCTGCCCGGGCGCATCCCCGAAGGCGAAGTGCGCGATCAAATGGGTTGCGCGGTCGATTGGCTCCCGACCATCGCCGAGCTGTGCGGCGCTCCGCTGCCCGATCGCCAGCTCGACGGCGTGTCGCTGTGGCCCGTGCTGGAATCGGCCACGGCTCCGGCGCCGCACACCACTCTTCACTGGCAACTGACAGGGACGCAATGGGCCGTTCACGATGGCGATTGGAAACTGGTCGCCAATGGGATCGCCAAGGGCCTCATGGGCGACAACAAGAAACTGTTCCTGAGCAATCTCGCCGAGGACGTGGGCGAAATGCACAATCTGGCGAAAGAGCATCCGGAGATCGTCGAGCGCCTGACCGCGCTGCATGACGCATGGCTCAAGGACGTGCGGCCGAAGGCGCCGAAACCCGCGCCGCCCACGGGGGGAAAGGCAAGGAAGCAGGTGGAGGAAGAGTGAATAGACTGCCGATTGCCGATTGAACGATACGACGTTTCTCGTTTCATGTTTCTCGTTGGAGGAGCATCAACCGCTCTCCAAAAACGAGAAGCTCGGGACAGCAACTCATGGCGCTTCGGGTCGCCCGGAAAGAACCGAAATTAGGAGGTATGGAGTCCCGCGTTCAGGCGGAATGATCCAAACGGGGACTGCAATGAATGGCGCTAACTTAGGGGCCGGCAGCCGATGAACTCCCGTTCTTGCCGTGTTCCCCGAAGGGGAATACGGCAGGTTCCCTGCTGCATATCGTGTTCTGTATACCCAGCCCTTTAGTTAGCGCCATTCGGGACTGCCATCGAAAAAGCCCATTCCGCCTGAAGGCGTCGCCGCGAACTCACGCTCAGAACTCCACCACGACATCTTGCAGCGCGCGCTTGGGGACGCAATGGACGCCCTGCGCGTCGCGGTAATAGGCGGTTGAGCCGTCTTTGCCCAGCGGCACAATGACGCGCGTTTCCGCCGGGCGGCCCAGCGCGATCACCAGCGCGATCTCGTAGCGCATCGGGATCTTCAACGCCGACCGCAGCGCCTGCCGGTCGATCGC
>JAPLSS010000425.1 GCA_026398515.1 Candidatus Sumerlaeota bacterium
CCTCCCGCACGGGTTCCCTTTTCGCCGAATCCGCGGGGTGCAGCGTCGCCACGGGGACGCCGCGTTTCACGATGGTGATTCGTTCTCCCTTGGCCACGCGGTCGAGCAGTTGAGAGAGATGGGTCTTGGCTTCGTAAGCGCCCACGGTCTGCATCGCGCGCCTCCATTCGACTAGTCTTAAACCAGTCTAATTCCATCCAGACAATGAGTCAATACCCTTTGGCAAGGTCGCGGCTGACAGGGCGCTTTTTCCCCGAGCTACGGTCAACACTGCATGCTCGAAACGCCTGAAAGATACAGGCAGGAACGGCGAAGGCGCGGGTAGGAGGGCGAGACTCCCGTCGACTGGAAGACGAAAGCCGGCCTCGCCATGGGCCGGGCTACTTGCTTTCCCGCTCCAGCAATTCCAGCGGATTCTCCTTCTGCGCGAGCGGGAGGGCGACTTTGCCGCGAAGGCGCGCGGATTCGAGGATGGCCAATAGGACCCCCAACGCCTTCATCCCATCGCGGCCGCTGTCGAGCGGCTCCTGGCCCGATTCCATGCAATCGCAGAGGTTTTCGATCTCGAGGAGAAACCCGTCGCGGGGAGCGAGGCGGGGCGAGATCCAGGCCGGCGATTCCGCCGTGCAATACTTCAACCCGCCGTCGACCATCACTTCGGCTTCTCCCCTCTCGCCGCGGACGTGGATGACGCGCGGGCGCTCGTCGTCCTTGCGGCCAACTAGATTGGTTTCCAGCACGCCGATCGCGCCGCTCTTGAAATGAAGATAGCCGATCGCCGGATCGGGTTCGGGATAGCCGCCGCGGCCGGGACGGGCGGCGCCGGAGATCTGACCCATCACGAAATCGACGTCGCCGGCGTACCACAGCATGAGGTCGACGTAGTGCGTGCCCCATTCGATGAGGTGCGGGGGACAGCTTCCCCACAACGCCACGAGACGCCCCAATTCGCCGCGGTCGATCAACTGTTTGGCGAACTGATGCTGCTCTTTGTAGCGGCGTTGATGGCCGATCGCCAGTTTCGCCCCCTGTGTCTCGCATTCGGCGATCATCGTTTCGGCCTCGCGCAGGTTCCGCGCCATGGGCTTTTCGCAGAGGACGCCCCGGACGCCGGCGCGCGCGCAATCGACGACGATCTGGCAATGCGAGCCAGCGCGCGTGCAGACGCTGACCACGCTGGGCTTCTCCTGGCGCAGCATCTCGCGGTAGTCCAGGTAGGCCGGAATGGCCCCGAAGGGCGCGCATTTGCTCAGCGCTTCCTGGCTCACGTCCGCCAGGGCCGCGAGCTCCGTCCGCCCGCTGGCCAACATCGCCGGGATGTGGCGGTTGCGCGCCACCCCGCCGGTTCCGATCACCGCCGCGCGGTAAGTCGCCATGGCATGGCCTCCGCATCTGGTTGCCTCTGAGTTCATGGAGAATCCGCGATTCCCGTGGTCTCCGCGGGCGCGGACGGCCTCGCCCGCAAGGAGACGCTTCCTGCCGAGAGTAGGGAAGCCATCGCCAAGGCGCCGTCACTCCTTGGCGCGCTCGCTAAGGTACAGGCCGATGCCCATGTGGCTGATCTGGTCGAGCTGCGCCTCGAGCCAGTCGACGTGGGCCTCCTCGTCCCCGAGGATCGATTCCAACAGATCGCGGGCGCCGTTGTCGCCCTTCTCCACGGCCAAGGCAATGCCGGCATTGTACGCCTTGACCGCCGTGTGCTCGGACTGCAGGTCGTTGCGCAGCTGCTTCTCGACGTCGGCGCCGATGGCGATGGGGCCCAGGCGGCTGACGATAGGCATTCCCTCCAGGAAGAGGATGCGCGCGATGAGTTTCTCCGCATGGCGCATCTCGTCGATGGCCCGTTTTTCGACCGCCTTGTGCAGCGCCTCATAGCCCCAATTGTCGCACATCTCCGAGTGAACCATGTACTGGTTGACGGCGGTCAACTCGTCGGAAAGCAGGTTGTTCAACGTCTCGATGATCTTGGCGTCGCCTTTCATATCGTTTCCTCCATGGTTGAAATCCGGACCCGCGCCGCCCCGTCCGTCCACATTCCCGAAAGAGGCTGAGCGACAACAATATATAGCCCGCGCACGCCGGCAAGGACAAACTGCCTTCTCCTGCCTTGCGCCTCGCTCCCCTGCCCGTTCGTCGCGCGGCCGGTCTCGGCGGCGCGTTCATTCGGCCAGAAGCCACGCCGCGGCCTGGACGACCAGTCGTTGGAAGGCCGGATTGCCCAGCGATTCCGGATCGTGGCCGAGGGCGTTGACGTGAATGCGGCCGGCGCCGAGCCGTTTGTTGTAGAGAAGCGGGGCGCGCGCCGGAGACCAGGCTTCGGCCTCGCGGCGGCGCTGCTCCTGGCGTTCGTCGGGGGCGGGCTTGCCCCAGTCCGCGTGCATCTGCCGCGCGTCGTACGAGGCCAGCAGGTGGATGTTGCCCGTCGGCGCCAGGCGATAGGGTTCGTCCACGATGTCGAAGTCGTCCACTCCGGATGTAATGGGATGGGAGCGGTCTTCGATATGCGCGCGGATCTTCTGACGCGGAAAATGCGGCCCCAGGTGCGCCGAGCCGATGGCCTCGGCGCCGCCGGGCGCGTTGCCGACGGGGAAGACCCCCGTGTGAATGATGAGGAGCGGAACGCCCCGGCGCACGGCTTCAAACAACGCGCCCGTGGTCGCCGGCGGCAGGCGGTCGGACCACAGCGCCAGGAGGTCGTAGCGGCGCAGGCTTTCCTCGGTCAGGGCTTGGAGCTCGTCCGTGGTGATGAGGCTAAGCCCCGCCGGCCCTGCGAGAAGCCCGGCCAGCAATTCGTAGTGCGCGGGCGTGTGATGGGGCGGAGTCCCGCCCATGAGAAGCAAGGCGTTGGGGCGCATGAAAGAGGCTCCCGGAGGGAAGGATGGTTTGCTAACTGGGTTTGCCGCTTATTCCACTGCCAAGGACACGAAGAGAACGAGGGCGCGACAAATGCCGCGTCTCCTTGTAGTCGTCGTGTCTTTTGTGCCCTTGGTGTCCTTTGTGGCTAAATCCGTTGTCCTCCTCACTGCTTCAGCGCGCCGTGCTTTGTGAGCCACTCGCGCATGATCCGGTAGACGTCCTCCGCCTTCTCCATGTGCGCGTTGTGCCCGATCCCCTCGAACGTGACGCGCTCGTTGGGCACGCCGTTCTTGTCCAGGATCTCCTTGAGGCGCTCGGACATTTCAGGGCGAACCGTCGTGTCCGCCGTGCCGTGGAAGATGAGGAAAGGACAACGGATGCGTTCGGCGGTCTGCTCCGTCGGCGAGGCGAAGGCGCCCTCCTCGCCGGACCGCACGCCGCCGGCGGTGATGGCCGCGCAAGCGATGTCGTCGGGCGCATTGGCCGCCAACGCGATGGTCAGGAACGCGCCCATGCTGTTGCCATAGGCGCAGATCCTCTTCGAATCAACATAAGAAAGGCTCTTCAGGATTTCGATGCACTTCATCGCCCGGCGCAGGTTCTCCGGGCTGGCCCCCGCGTCCGAGAAGCGTTCCGCCGGCGCGCCTCCCGGCCCCCGCGGAAACGACGGACGCGACGCGGGACCGGAAGAAGGCCTGCTTTGCGCAGCCTTTCCTGCTCCGCGCGCCTCCGCGCCCGGCCGCGCCCCGCGGCGCTGCCCAGCGAACTCCCCGCGCCCGGCGTGAGTGTAATCCGTCCCGATGCACACGAAACCCCACTGGACCATCTCGCGCGCCTTCGACAGGGCGAAACTCTCCGCGCTTCCGCCCATGCCATGGCTGATGACGATGGCGGGGAACGGCCCGTCGCCCTCCGGTTTGAGCAGGATGCCCTTGAGCGACAGGCCGCCGCCTTCCCAGGTCCATCGCTCTCCATTCAATTGGAAGCCCGGCTTGGGCGCGGCGGCGGGCTTCGAAGACGGCAAGGCGACCGGAGAAGCCGTCGGCTTTTCCGGCGAGCTGGCTTGCGCGACCGCCCCAGCGGCGCCTTCCGTCTCGGCCCCCTTCATGCCGAACGCCTTACGATAGTAAGCCCAGTTCTCATCTCCCAAACCGTCGTAGAGCGGCGCGTGCGAGTGCGCCGCGCCTTCGATCACGTGGAACTCGTGCTCAATGTTCAGCCGGTCGAGGAGCTCGTGATACGTTGTGTTCGGCTCTCGCAATCCATCGTTGGCGCCGACGACGATGCGAATCGCGGTCTTTCCGCGCACGGCGTCGGCGTTTTTCTCCGCCAGAGTCCATGGGTCGTTGGTCTCGAAGTACTCGCGACTTCCGCCATAGAGGCGCTGGAACGTCCCCCCGCCATCGCGCTGCGTCATGCTGTCGATGCTGAGCAGCGCGCCGGCCATGACGCCGATGCCGCAGAACAGATCAGGATGTTTGAATCCCCACTTGGCCGCGCCGCTTCCGCCCATCGAGAAGCCTTCGACGATCCGCCCTTCGCGCTTGGCGATGGTCCGATAGGTCTGGTCGATGTGCGGAATCAGGTCTTTG
>JAPLSS010000724.1 GCA_026398515.1 Candidatus Sumerlaeota bacterium
CTCCCCGGCGTCGCTCCGCCCCTCGATCATCGCGCAGACCGCCCGCGCTTCTTCTGCGTCGCGGACGATCAGAAAACGCCCACCGGCGGCGGTGGCGGCCGAGGCCGTGGCGATTGTCTCTTCGTGCGTGTACGTGCCGTGGATGACCGAAGTGAACCCGTCGGCCGCGTCGCGCTCGACGCGCTTCCAGACGCGGATGACCGAGCCGCAGGTGGTGTCGACGATGAGGCAGCCGCGCCCTTCCAGCAGCCGGCGCGTCTCGACGCTCGCGCCAAAGGCGGGCAGAATGACCACGTCCTCCGCGCGAATGCCCTCGAACGTGTCGCCGGCGCTCAGGCCGCTCGTCAGGAAGCGCACGCCCATGCCGCGCAGGAGTCGATTGACCCACGGGTTGTGGATGATCTCGGCGGTGATGAAAATGCGGCGGTCGGGGAAGCGCTTGACCGTGTCGTACGCCAGTTCCACCGCGCGGTCGACGCCGTAGCAGAAGCCGAATTCCGTCGCCAGCGCAATGCGGGTTTGGCCGATTTCGAGGACGTTGCCGTGTTCGCGGATCGATTCCACCAGCCGGCTGCGGAAATCGCTCTCCAGCGCCCCCGCGACGCTCTCGCGCAGGACAAGCGAGCGGCGGATGGCGCGGCTCGGCGGCGCTCGCCGCGGGCGGCTCGTCGCCTTGGGTCCCCAGTTCTTGTCGGCCTTCCTGTCGGGCACGAGGCGCGGTCTTCCCTCGCGTTTGGCGTTCCGGCGGCTTGCGCTCGAATTCAGACTAATGCCGCCGTGCAAGGAATGTCAACCCATCGCGCCGGAAGGCGAGAAAACTTCCGGAAAGCAACAATCGCTTGGGCCAGATCGCCGTTGAGTGGCGTAGGCTTTCTAGCCTGCGCAGCCTGGAATCCGGACCAAACAACGCGCAGGCTGGAAAGCCTCCGCCACAATAAACGCCGATTTTCGGGGCAGAATAAGAAAGATGAAGAACCCGCATTTCCTCATTCCGCCCCCGGTTGTCTTGCCAAATTCGTCCGCTCAAACACCCAATACTCTCCAATGTCCATCACCATTCGGAATCGCGGACTGTCCAATTCCGCGGCCAGGAGATCCATGTGGGGATTCGCAGGCGACAGCACGATGGCGCGGTCCGTGTGGTCGAGGATGATGAACCGCGCCTGGCGGTAGTCGCAGGGAAAGCGCCATCGCCACGGCTCGATGCGCTCGTGCCACGTGGTCGAGCCTGAGACGTACGCCACGCTCTGGTAGAGGTTGGCCACGCGCCCGCGCAGCATCCAGTAGACGCGATCCCCGGCGATGACGAGGTCGTCGCCCTTCACGCGCTCATTGACCCACTGGGCCATCTTGTTCGCGTCGGCGGGGGAGAGGACCGAGCCGACTTTCTCGTAGTTCGAGGGAATGCGCGTGCACACTTGGCGGGTCCTTGCCGCGGCCAGCATGGCCAACGTCCCCAGCGCGCCGCACCAGAACAGGATTTCCAGATGGCGCGCCAACGCCGGATTGGGCCGGGGGCCATGCAACGACAGATGGCGCAGCTTGTTGCGCAATGCCGCCGCCGCCGCCCCTCCCGCCGCGTAGAGGACGAATAGGAACATCACCTCGTCGTACTTGATCTGCGGGTCCATGCCGCGCTTCACCAGGACCGGAATCAGGGCGGCCATCCCATATGCCGCGACCCACCGCCGCCCCTTGCTCCGCCATGCCGTCCAGATCAATCCAATCACGCCGAGGACATAGACGCCGTCGCGGGCCAGAAGCCCCAGCATCTGAAGGGCGAGCGCCGAGACGGCGGCCCCGATCTGGCCGCCCGACCCGCGCGCGAACAGCGAGGCGAAATCGATCCAAAATGCTTGTCCCCGAATTGCCGTCGCCAAGGCGAAGAAGGCGAGGATCGGCGCCCAGCCTAGCGCCAGCGCCACGCAGAGCCGAACCTTCCTCTGCCGCATTCGCAGCGCCGCCACCGCCGACGCTACGGCCAGCGTCGCCACGCCGAAAAAGGCGGTCGCCGCGCCCAGCCCGGCCAACACAACCGCCGTCGCGTCCCAGGCCTCTCGCCTTCGCCCGCGCTGGCCGCGCGCCAGCGCCCAGAACGCCGCGACGTCGAAGGCCATGCACAGATCATAGGGCATGCCCCAGCGCAGAAAATGGACGCTGGGTAGGTGAAAACTGAACAGTCCCGCGGCGACCGCGGCCGCGAATCCGCCCCACAGCCTTCGGACTGCGCCGTAGAGCAACGCGGTGGAAATCAGCCCCAGC
>JAPLSS010000171.1 GCA_026398515.1 Candidatus Sumerlaeota bacterium
TTTTCTGCCTGCTGCCGATCATCTGGGCCGGCATGGGGCCCGGATGCCTGATCTATCTGGCGGCGCTGAAGACGATTCCCGAAGAGATGTACGAGGCGGCCGACATCGACGGAGCCGGTCCGCTGCAGAAGGCGCTTCACATCACGATCCCCGGCATTCGCGGCCTGATCGCGATCAACTTCATCGGCGTAATGGTCGCCCAGATCAAAGGCGGGGGGCAGTTCGTCTTGGCCATGACGGGAGGCGGCCCCTACGCCCCCTATGGCCAGACCGAACTGATCGGACTGCACATCTTCTGGGAAGCGTTCGGTTTCCTGCGTTTCGGGATCGCGACCTCCATGGCCTGGGTCCTGGGGTCGTTTTTGATCGGCTTCACGGTCATGCAGATGCAGCGCTTGAGCCGCATGGAGTTCCGGACGGCCAAGAACTAGGATCGAAAGGGCACGCGATGCCCATTATCAGCCAAGTCGGCGCGCGCAGTCCAAAGGTTCAGGCCCTCTATGCGGCGATCATCGTCGTCTTGATCGCCGGGGCCGCGTCGATGGTCTATCCGTTCCTGCTGATGCTCGCCGGCTCCGTCAAGAGCGAAGCGGACCTCGCCTACGTATCGCCCTGGCCCCGGTTCTGGTTCGACGATCAGGTCCTGTTTCAGAAGTACGTCGAATCGAAGTACAATGTGGAACTCGATCAGGCGCAGGAAGCGTGGTGGGAAGACATTCGCGGTTGGTCGACGATCGCGTCGCGTCCGGCCGGCGGCCGGGACGCCGCCCTCGACGAGTTCCTCGAATGGCGCACAACGATGGATCCGCGATGGTGGTTCCTAGGCCATACGAGCGGCGGACGGATGCTGCCGATCAATGCGCGGTTGTTCCGCGCGCGGATGTACGACCGGTTCAAGGGCGACATCGACGCCTATCGCCGGGAGATCGGGATTCCGGTCAAGAGTTGGAACGCGGTCCTGCCGCCGATGCCCAGCCCGGTGCGTTTCCCGCGTGAACAAACCGGATTGTATCAGGCCTATCTCGAATTCGCCGGGCCCCGGCCCGTCGAAGACCGCATCATTCTGAATCCCGACGCGCTCTTCACCAAAACGTATCTGATCCCCAAGTATTCCTCTGATGTGGCGGACTACAATCGGGCGCATGGGACCGACTACGCGAGTTACCAGGACGTGTTCCTGACCGAGCGCGCCCCCGAGGGGGGATTGGCGCGCCAGGAATGGGAGGAGTACGTCCGCGAGGAGATCCGGCTCGACTGCCTGCGGTTGACGCCGAGCCTGGCACCGGCCTACCAGCGTTTTCTCGCCGACGAACGCTACGAGAGCATCGCCGAGTACAACGAGAAGAACGACGCCCACTGCGCGTCGTTCGCGGACACGCCGTTCTCCGTTTCCCTGCCGGAGAGCCGGGCCGCGCAGATCGATTGGGAGGCCTTCCTGCGCTCCAAGCCGGCGTGCCCGATCGAGGCGGTGGAGATCTACGGCCCGCGCCAGTCGTTCGAGGAGTTCGTGGCCCGGCGCCGCGGTGTTCCCGTGGAATCGATTCGGCCGCTGCGCCTGCCCATCGCCGAAGCGGACTATCACGACGCGATGGCTCACAAGACGGACCTGCGCTGGGAGTTCACGACGCGCAATTACAAACAGGTTTTCAGTTATCTCTTCCTGCACGGGCGCGGGTTCCTCAACACGCTGATCTACTGCGCGCTGGCGATCACGCTGGCGTTGATCGTCAACCCGCTGGCCGCCTATGCGTTGAGCCGCTACCGCCCCCCGAACACGTACAAGATCCTGCTCTTTTGCATCGCCACCATGGCCTTCCCCCAGGAGGTGACGATGATCCCGGCGTTCCTGCTGATGCGGCGCTTCCCCTTGTGGCCGCTGCTGGGCGGCGCGGGCGGCTTTCTGCTCGTCTTCTGGCTGTTGAACCGGGCGCGGCCTTTCTGGCCGGAGACGTTGCGATTGACGCTGGCGCTGGGGGCGGGCGTGGTGGCCGCGTACGGCGTCGCGCCGAGGATCGTGGGCGCGCCGACCGTCAGCCTGCTGAACACGTTCGCCGCGTTGACGCTTCCCCACATGGCCAGCGGCTACTCGATCTTCCTGCTCAAGGGGTTCTTCGACAGCCTGCCCAAAGACCTCTACGAGGCGGCCGACATCGACGGCGCCGGCGAGTGGACCAAGTTCTGGACCATATCCATGAGCCTCTCGAAGCCGATTCTCGCCGTCATCGCGCTGCAAGCGTTCATCCAGGCGTACAGTCAGTTCATGATCGCCCTGATCATCATCCCGGACCAAACGATGTGGACGCTGATGGTGTGGATCTTCCAATTGCAGACCGAGTCGCACCAGGCCGTCGTCTACGCCTCGCTGGTCGTCGCCGCCATTCCGACGCTTGTCGTCTTCGCTCTTTGCCAGAACGTCATCATGCGCGGCATCGTCGTGCCGGTGGAAAAATGAGCCATGTCCCTGGAAAGGATTGTCGGATGATCTCTCCCATGCATCGAACGTTGGCGCCTTGCGCCACGGCCCTGGTCTCGCTTGCCATGATTCTGATGAACGCCGCCGGCGCTTCGCCTCTGGACACGGCGCGCGAGAAGGCCCCGACCGGCGCCAAGGAAGACGTGTTCTACGATGGCTTCGACGGCGGCAAACTCGATCCCGGGAAATGGATGATCGCTCGACGCCAGTGGGGCGGAAAGGGAAAGAACGGCGGGGTCGTGGCGGAGAATGTCTCGACTCGCGACGGCCATGTCGTTCTGGAAGCGCACGGCGATCAATATCAGGGTCCGGTCAAGGGTGTGGAAAAGCGCGGCAAGGACTTCGTCGAGATCGACGAGGGGCGGCGCGTGGGCGCGAGCATCGTGACCAAGGACCGTTTCGCGTCGGGCCGGTACGAGGTGCGAGCCCGAATCCCGCGTCATTTGGGAGCCTGCTCCGCCTTCTGGACCTTCTACTACGACGAGGTCGCCCCAAAGCCAGGGCCTTCGGAATCCAAGCCGGCAAACGCCAGGAGGAAACCGAAGATCATCAACCACGAAATCGACATCGAACTTCCCGGCAGACCCGGCAGGACGCCTCAAGGCGTCGGGTACGACTGGATGTTGTTCATCACCTGGACCGGGGTCGGAGCCAAAGAGGACACGTCGGACCGGATTCAACTTCCCAACGCCCTGAACGATGGGGAATTCCACACCTATCGCTTCGACTGGCATACCGGTGGAAACGGGATCGCGCCGAGCGTCGTCTTTTTTCTCGACGGCAAGGAACTGCGGACGGTGACGACCAACGTCCCGTCGATCGCCGGGCATTTCTGGATCGGCATCTGGTTCCCGAAAGGCTCGACGGGAGAGCCCGACTACGACACGGAAACGCTCGATGTCGACTGGGCGCGTATCACGCCCTTCCACGAACCCGACGACCAATTCGTCGAGGAGGCGAAGTTTGACAACGGCTTCGCGCCCGTTGACCAATGGCCCGCGGCATTGCGCCCGTGAGCGCGCATCGGGCTTCTCCCTCATGAACGGGCGACCAATCGGTCAGCCTCCTTTGCTGCTCGAACCGCGGACATCACGGCGTTCTCGAAAGCGGGGACGCCGTCCACGTCGTGATGGCCGAAGAATATGCGGCCCAGCGGCTGCGCCGCGTTCAGCCGGGCGGGGCTG
>JAPLSS010000984.1 GCA_026398515.1 Candidatus Sumerlaeota bacterium
TGAGCATCCTGAGCCGCCAGTGTTTGGATCGGCGCATTCCCGACGCGCCGACGCTGGTGCGCGAAGTCCAGGCGTGGCAAAACGACCGCAACAACAAACCCAGCAAGGTGAACTGGCAATTCACAACCAAGGACGCGCGCATTAAGTTGCGCAGGCTATACCCGACATTATGAGGCGGTCAAAGTACTAGGATTTCTTCGGTGGCATTTCCGCGGAAGAGGCCGTCCATGAAGGAGCGCCTAAGAGCCCTGAGCGCTTTCCGGCAGCCCCATACTCCTCGCGACGAGCGTCTTGCGTCCGCCGGCCTCATTTACGGAAAATGCAAAAATGAACAAACGAACCCACTTCACTTCGACGGAAGTCTAGGCGTATCAACAGTCCGCGAAAAGACAGTCGGAAAAACGGACCCAATCAGAGGGCCAGCCAGCTGCGCAGAGCGCTTGCCAATCGCTCGGCGTCCTGCGCCGACAGATGGCCCAGGCGTTTGATGACGAGGCTTTGGTGGATGGTGTAGATCCCGCGTTTTGCCGCCGTGGCAACGTTCAGGCTGGCGGCGGCCCACTCTTCCAACACAAACACTCGTCCGGAAGGAGATCGGCGGCGCCGCTTGTGAGAGGCACAATCAGGCAGTCTTCAGACGGGTGAGACGCGCTTACGACGACAGCCGGCCGCATTTTGGCGGCTGACAGGTCCGAGAACGGGTGCTGCACCAAGACGACGTCGTTCTTAGAGTAATTGGGCATAGACGTCGTCCTCGGCATTCCCCCACACCTTGGCCAGGGCCTGTTCGCTGGCCTTCGACCAGAACTCCCGAGCATCTTCCTCCGGAAGGGGTGTCACGAGGACTCGCATCCGTTCGGGGAGGGCGACAGGCTCAACGGGTTCGATCCTGCCGCCGTGGACTACCGCCCAAATCGTCTCCAGCATTCGCTCCGCTCCTCTTCGATCATTCCGGCCCGATCAAGCGCGATGTCCTGCTCGCTGCCCCCGCCGAGAATGCGAATCCGCAATCTCTCTCCCGCGTTCCCATAGCCCAACCTATCGAATTCCGTCTGCGAAATCAACCGCTCTCCCTCGCTCTTTCCCGGTTGAATCGCCCGCCGGTTTCCGTCAAAATAATTGGGTGGCCGTGTTCTGAAGCGTTCCTCCTGAGGATGGCTCTGTTGCTGTTTCGCCCCATTCGCATGCCTGTCTTGGCGCTCGTCGCGGCGCTGCTGTTCATCGCGCCTCAGACCGCCCACGCCTACATCGGCCCGGGGGCGGGGTTTGCGTTTGTTTCATCGTTCTTCGTGCTGTTCATCACGATTCTGCTGGCATTTTTTGTCCTGCTGACCTGGCCGATCCGCTGGGTTTGGCGAACGCTGAAGGGAGCGCGGGCGGAGGGGCGCGAGGGGCGAGTTGTCGTCGTCGGCCTGGACGGGCAAGACCCGGAACTGACCGAGGCGATGATGAACCGCGGCGAACTGCCGAACTTCGCCCGGCTGCGCGAACGCGGGGCGTTCGCGCGCCTGCAAACCTCGCTCCTTTCGGAATCGCCGGTGGCGTGGTCGTCGTTCCAGACCGGGAGCAATCCGGGCAAGCACCGGATCTTCGATTTCCTCGTGCCGAACCGGAAGTCGCACCTGCCGCAACTGTCGTCGGCCAACGTCGAGCCGTCGACGCGCGGGATTTCCATCGGGCCGTATCGCATTCCGCTGGGCAAGCCGCGGATCGACCTGGGGCGCAAGAGCCGCCCGTTCTGGAGCATCCTCGGCGAGCATGGAGTCTTCAGCGCCATCCTGCGCGTGCCGATCACCTTCCCGCCGGAGAAGTTCAACGGCCTGCTCCTGTCGGCGATGTGCGTTCCCGACCTCAAGGGGAGCCAGGGCACGTACTTCTATTACACGAGCGACCCCGACGAGCGGCGCGGCCTGGAAAGCGGACAGCAATTGCCCCTCGCGCGAAGCG
>JAPLSS010000268.1 GCA_026398515.1 Candidatus Sumerlaeota bacterium
CACCCAATCGACGGCCACCGTCCTCAACATTGACATCGGAGACCTAGCCATGACCGCCATCAAAGTGTCCGCACCTCTTTCCACGCTGCCGACCGGTGACGACCATCCCTACCGCAGCGGAGCCTGGCAGCCGAACCTCGCCGAGTGGGAGCCTGTTCGCGCCCTGGACGTCGGCGACCGCCAGGCGCGTTCACCCGAAATCCACTTCTTCGACGGCCTTTTCTGGGTGACTCTCGGTCTGGAGGGCGGCGGCTGCGATCTGGTCCGCTTTGATGGCCTCGACCTGGACGCCAGCGGGTTCCGGCGCGAGCGCATCACCGAGCGTGGCGAAGACCCCTCGCTGTTTCGCGATGACGATGGCGCCTATTACTGGGTGATGGGCGCGGGCGAAATCGCGCGGATGAAAGCCGACCCGCTCGAGGGACTTGCCGAAGAGCCCCATGCCGTCATCGAACCATTGGCCGGAGAGCTGCGCAGCGTCGCGATGCGCGGCGCGTTCCTCGCGAAGATCAACGGCTTCTATCACTTGTTCGTCGGAGAGCGGCGGCTGCGCCACGGCGACCTTGGCCGCACCGGGGCGCAGGGCGGAACAGACGACACCTTTGTAGCCGTCTCATCCAGGCCGGACTCTGGCTACGCCGAGCGGCGCTACCTTGTGTTCCCGCATGCGGGACAAACAACGCTGTTCCGCGATTCGGAAGGCGCCTGGCGGGCCACATATTCGTGCACGGACGCGCGAGGCGTCTTCCGTCTGAAACCGGGGGCGTTCCGCATCGAAATCGTCGACGCCACCCGGCCGGTCTGGCCGATCGGCTTCACCGGGCTTGACCAGCCCTCGCATTACCAGCCCCAGGGATTCCTTCTGCGACCCGATTCCGCCTTCGTGTATGAGGGCGGAATCGGACTGCTCAAACCGGTCCCGATGGACAAGGTCCCTGGCCAGCGAGCCGAGTTTCCCTGGATTCGCGACACGTGCGTGACGCGCGGCGGCGACGGGGCCTATTACATGACCGGCACCACGGGCAACTTGGATGCCGTTCATCTATGGAGATCGAGAGACCTGCAACGGTTCGAATACCTCGCCGCCGGCTTCACCCTCGACCCCAGCGATCCAGGCCTCTGGTACAACAAGGCGAAGAACCGCTTGCTCTGGGCGCCGGAAATCCATTGCCTCAACGGGCAGTACTGGATCGCCTGGTGCGTCAATCAGCAGCTGGGCATGGGGTTGCTCAAGAGCCGGACGGGAAGGCCCGAAGGCCCCTACATGCCAACCTATGAGGGGAACCGGCCCTTTCTCGCCCCCCGGATCGACGCCTCGCTCTTTGTCGATGATGACGGCACGCCGTACTTCGTCTGGCAAGGACGCTACATTCGACGGCTGAACCGGGAGATGAGCGACTTCGAAGGAGAGCCGGTTGAGCTCATGACCGTCGACGGCGAACAGGTCGGGTACGAGGGCATTTTCCTGCGCAAGATCGGCCGTTGGCACGTCGTGATCGCCGCGGAATGGAATGGCGGCGGCAATCGCGAAGACGGGACCTACGACATGATGTACGCCGTCTCGAAATCGCTCTTTGGCCCGTACAGCCGCCGGCGCGTCGGCGTCCCTCACGGCGGCCATAGCGCGCTGTTTCAGGACTCGGCCGGCGCCTGGCATCTCTCCTTTTTCGGCAACGACCGCACGGCGCCCTTCCGCGCCATGCCCGGAGTGGTCGCGCTGGATGTGCGCGATACCGGCGACGATTTGGTCATCAGCCCCCTGCTGGATGTGGAAGGACGGCCCGTGCCGATTCGATTTCCTTGACGATGCGCCCACGGGGATAGCGCAATCGCCTCGTCTCACGAGGGCCACGGGGCTTCGTCCGGTTCATCGATCGCGGCAAAGCGGGCACGGCTTCGGCCGACGCCAAAGGACAAAGCGAGGGCAACATGCTGAGACGAGTATTCCTGAAAACGATGGGGCTTGGGGCATTGGCCGGCTTCACGCGCGTATCATGGGGCGCCGAAAGCGCAGCCAAGCCCAACTTCCTGTTCATCATCGCCGACGACTGCACGTATCGCGATATTGGCTGCTACGGCGGGCAGGCATGTACGCCGAACATCGACAAGTTCGCCACCGAGGGGATGCGGTTCACGCAGTGCTTCCAGGCCGCGCCGATGTGTTCGCCGACGCGCCACAACATCTACACCGGCCTCTACCCGGTGAAGAGCGGCGCCTACCCGAACCACACCCATGTCAATCCGGGCGTCCAGAGCGTCGTCCATTATCTCAAGCCCCTGGGGTATCGCGTGGCCCTCGACGGCAAACGCCACATCGGCCCGCCGGACGCGTTTCCCTTCGAGTATCTCAACGCCGGCGCCGACCCCGACGTGGCGACCGCCGACCGGTTCATCGCCGAGTGCGCCCGGAGCGAAACGCCGTTCTGCCTCTTTATGTGTTCGCACCAGCCCCACACGCCGTGGAACCAGGGCGACCCGTCGCGCTATCCGGCCGACAAGATCAAACTGCCGCCCTACTTCGTCGACACGCCCGAAACGCGCGAGGACATGAGCAAGTATCTCGCCGAGATCACTTACTTCGACGGACAGGTGGGCAGTTACCTGGCGCTGCTCGACAAGAACGGCGTGGCCGATAACACGCTCGCCATCGTGGTCAGCGAACAGGGATCAAGTTTCCCCTTCGGCAAGTGGACCTGCTACGACACCGGCCTGCAATCGGCGTTCATCGCGCGCTGGCCGGGCCGGATTCCCTCCGGCCAGGTCAACGACGCGCTGATCGAATACGTCGACGTGCTGCCGACGTATATCGAGGCCGCCGGCGGGACCCCGCCCGCCATCCTCGACGGCAAAAGCCTGCTGCCCGTCTTGACCGGCGGCAAGACCGCGCACAAGGACTACGTCTATGGCGAAATGACGACGCGCGGGATCATCAACGGCTCGGACCATTTCGGCGTTCGCTCCATTCGCTCGAAGCAGTTCAAGTACGTCTACAACTTCACGCCCGAAGTGAAGTTTGAGTGCGCCGCCACGAAATCGAAACACTTCCTGTCGTGGGAGGAAAAAGCCAAAACTGACCCCGACGCGGCCGATAAGGTTCGGCGCTACATGACCCGCCCGGCCGAGGAACTCTACGACGCGCAGGCGGACCCCTACGAATGGAACAACCTCGCGGACGACCCAGAATACGCTGACATCAAGGCCGACCTGCGCAAGCGTCTGCTGGAATGGATGGACAAGATGGGCGACAAGGGCCAGCAGACCGAGCTTGAAGCGCTCCAGCACATGGCCAAGGGCAAGGATCTCGACGAGGGCGATGAGGAAGGCGCGGGCGCGGGAAAAAAGGCGGGCAAAGCCAAGGGCGCGGCCAAGCAAGCGAAGGCCCAGGGCAACAAGGCAAAGGCCGGAGGCAAGAAGGGTTCGTAGTGAAGGCTGTCCGCGTCGGCAAGAAGCCGAATTAAAGGATGTGACGAGGAGAAGCGAATGGACCGCAGGCAATTCCTGAGATCGACCGCCGCGTTCCTCGGCGGCGCTCTGACGGCGGCGCTGCCGGCAAGCGACGCTCGACCGGCGCCGGCTTCCACAGCCAGCCCCAACATCGTCCTGTTCATCTCGGACGATCATACGGCCACCGACTGCGGGGCCTATGGCGCCAAGGACGTCAAAACGCCGAACATCGACCGCCTGGCCGGCGAATCGCTGCGGTTCACCCAGGCGTTTGCCGCCTCCCCCACCTGCACTCCCGCCCGGTCGTCGATTTACACCGGGCTGTTCCCGATGCGCCACGGCGCGCATCCCAATCACAGTGCGCTGAGCCCGGGCATTCACACCTTGCCCGACTACCTCAAGCCGCTGGGCTACCGGACCGCCCTCATCGGCAAGGTGATGGTGAAGCCGGCCGGCCAGTTGCCGTTTGACACGCTCATGCCGGACCCCAAAGTCCCCGGCGCCGCCAACCAGGATCAGGCGACTCTTCGCAAGAGTGTCGAGTGGCTGAAGAACAACAAGGGAGGGCCGTTCTGCCTCATCGTGTGCGTGCACGATCCTCATGTGCCCTGGGTGTTCGACGAGCGCTACGGTTACAAGACGGACAACGTCGGCCTCGAGCCGACGTTCGTGGACACGCCGGCGACGCGGGAGTCGCGCGCGAAGTACTACTCCGACGTTTCGCGGATGGATGAGCGGCTGGGCGAGCTGATGGACGCGGTGGACAAAGAGAGGCTGAGAGACAACACCCTGTTCATCTACACGGCCGACCAGGGGGCGCAGTGGCCCTTTGCGAAATGGAACCTGTATGATGCCGGCATCCGCGTGCCGCTTCTGATCCGCTGGCCCGGAAAGGTCGCGGCGGGCGCGAGCTGCGCCGCTTTGGTGTCGCACGTGGACTTGCTTCCCACGTTCATCGAGATGGCGGGGGGCAGCCCACCCGCCGACTTGGACGGGCGCAGCATCCTGGGGCTGCTTCAGGGCAGGACCGCTGCGCACCGCGATTGCATTTTCGCGGCGCACACCGGCGACGGCGTCATGAACGTCGCGCCCATGCGCTGCATTCGCACGGATCGATATAAGTATGTCACGACCCTCATGCCCGAGGTCGAATACACCACGCACATCGACTTGGCGCGCAAGGAAGGATACTGGGAGACCTGGGAGGAGCAGGCCAAGACCGATCCCAAAGCTCAGGAGGTCCTCACGCGTTACCATTGGCGCGCCAAGGAGGAATTGTACGACCTTCAAACCGATCCCCTCGAGACGCGCAATCTGGTCGATGATCCGGCGCTCGCGGCGACGCTGGCCGAACTGCGGGCCAAGCTGTCCGAATGGCGCGAGCAACAGCGCGACGACGGGATCGGACTCTCCCAGGAAGAGATCGTCAAACTCCTTGCCGGCAACACCGCCCAGAAGGAGCGGGTCTATGGTTCGGCGGCCGGCGCGACCCCGGCGCCGAAACAGCCGCGCAAAGCGAAGCGTGGGGCGGCGCCATGATCGAAGACTCGGGGGTCAGGGTGGATGTTCCATCTGGACCCCACGCTCGCCAACGCCCGCAAGACTATCGGAACGGCCTTTCCGACCGTGCCCATCATCATCACCGAGTACGAGTTCTACCCGGCCGGGGAGCAGGGAACCAAGGACGAAGCGCGCGTGGACCGCGAAAGGACGCGGGGGGCGTGCGAGTTTCTCAGCGACCTCGCCTACTTCCTCCGCCAGACGGACATCGAAACGGTCACGTGGAACCGCTTCATGAACAACGGCCCCAACAGCCACCTGGGCGGCTTCGTCAGCTATAGCGGCAAGGAGCGCCGCCCCATTTTCCACGCGCTTCAAGCGTATGAGACGATGCCCGTTTCGGCGCGGCAGGTCGAGATCCCCTCCAACGCGGCCGACATACACGCCCTCGCCTCCGCCGACTCCCGTCGCCGAATCGCCTTCTGGCGCGACGTGATGCAGACGGCGCGCGCCCAGGGGATTGATGTGTATTCCTTCACCTGGAACAGGTTTCTGTGCGGCGTCGAAGACAAACAGATTGAGCCGCGTCAATCCCGCATGCTGAGCCACGCGCAAGGGATCGGCTGGACGTATTGGCGCGCCTGTCGGATCTCCCTGCCGAGAATCTCAAGGTCTTGCCTGCCAACATCGAAGGCGCCGCAAACACGAATGTTGCCAACGGATCTGGCCAAGGAAGACACTGACGGGCGGGACTTCTTTGCCACGGCGTCTTCTTCAAGGCTCAAATCCCGTCCAGGAGCATGCGCTCATGACAACTCGCCCGCGGGTTCCAGCGCCTTGCCGCCGCTCATGTCTTCGCGTTGGCGTTCTTATCCCAATCTGCGCTACGCGGAGACGCCCGGCGTGGAGGCGAAGTTCCAAAGCCTCGACGTCTACTCGCCCAAGACCGAAGGCAAGCATCCGGTCCTGATCTTCATCCACGGCGGCGGCTGGCAGGGCGGTGACAAATCAAGTCCCTCCGTCGGCGAGAGCCCGGCGCGATTCTACTGCGGCGAAGGATTTGTCTACGTAAGCATCAATTACCGCCTCACGCCCGCGGGCAAGCGCCCGGCGAACATCGAGGACGTGGCGAAAGCCGTCGCTTGGGTTCACGATAACATCGAAGGCTATGGCGGCGATCCGAAGCAAATGTCCATCATGGGCCATTCGGCGGGCGGTCATCTTACCGCGCTTGTGGCGACGGACGAGAAGCGTCTCATGGCCGAGGGCAAGAGCCTGAGCATTCTCAAGCGCGCGGCGCTGCTCGATCCCGCGGCTTATGACATCCCGCGCTACATGAAGGTGTTCGCCCCGGCGGCGCGCTCGATGCGGAGGCTGTATGAGAGCGTGTTTGGAACGGACCCCTCGACGTGGGCCGACGCGTCGCCCCAGCAGCACATCGCAACGGGCAAGAGCATCTCGCCAATGCTGATGTTCTACACAGGCGCCTGCATGGATGCGGACAAGACCGCGCCCGCCTTCGCCGCCGCGCTGACGGAGGCTGGGGCGCCGTCCCGCGCGGTGGACACCGTCACGCTGTCGCACGCGGACATCCTGAGAACGGCGGCGCAGAAGGGCCAGCCGTTGGCGGACATGGTATTGCGGTTCCTCAGGGGCGAAGATGCCACGACGATGCTGGCGCCCTTCAGCGAAAGCCGTCGAACGGAAGAGCAGGCGCCGCTCCTCTGATGAATGTAGACAGGATGACATACGCATGAAACGTCCATTTTCCGCATGTTTGGCCTTATCGTTCGTTGCTGGGTTCTATGGCCTCACGGATGCCCGTGATGGCCAGTCGCTAGTCCTGCAATCGGCGCCGGCGGATACTCCGCGCAAGGTCTTCACACTCTCCGAGCGCAACGGGCGCGCGTGCCTGCTGACGCCGGAGGGAAAGCCCTTCATGATCCTCGGCCTGTCGCATGTCGGTGGAGCGTTCCAGGGCGCGGCGTTCCAGAATCTCACGGACTCCGAGCGCGATACGCGGCTGCCGGAGGAGACAAAGCCATCCACTACGATGAATGGACAGGAAAGAGACGAACAGCGGAAACGAGAGAAGCCGAACGATGGGCAGGTCCGGGATGCGCTGAAGGAAGTATTCGCGGCCGGGGCAACAGCATGGTCCGCTAAGAACTTCGCAGCGGTTCGCGCCGAATACCGCAAGACGCTTGCCATGGATAACGCGCCATCGCCTTGCCGGAGCTACGCGCGCCTGCGCATCGCTCAAAGCTATGCGGCGGAGAAGAACACAGCCGGCGCGAAAGCGGAGTATGAGAAGATCAAAGCGAATGCTGCCTATCCCGAAGCGCACCGCTATGTGGCGGAGTAATGCCTGAAAGAGATCGATCGCCAGGCACAAGGACTTCCCGCGCGGGACGTTATGGCATCAAGAACGAGGATTCCGCCGGTCGCCGCGTTCGCCGCTGAGTTCTTTGTCGCGCCGGAGGGCAATGATGCGAATCCCGGCACGGCGGGAAAGCCGTTCGCGTCGCTGGAAAAGGCCCGCGATGCGATACGCGCGCTCAAAGCCAAAGGGCTTCCTGGCCCGGTCAGCGTGCGCCTGATGCCGGGCGAATATCCGATGACAAAGACGTTCGAACTTGGCGAAGCGGATTCCGGCACGGCGAAATGGCCCATTGTCTATCGCGCGGATCAAAAAGGGAGCGCCGTGCTCTATGGCGGCACGCGGCTCAGTGGTTTCGAGCCGGTCACTGATCCTGAGGTCATCAAACGCCTCCCGGAGGAAGCGAAGGATGAGGAGTTCCAGTGCGACCTC
>JAPLSS010000100.1 GCA_026398515.1 Candidatus Sumerlaeota bacterium
AGGGAAAAACCGCGCCGCGCCGACGCCTGGCAAGGCCCCGCAAGGCCGCTCGAAGCCTTCGTCAACGGTTTTGGCCTTGCTCCGCAGCCCGGTTTTCGGGGAGCACAAGGCACAAACTCTATGGTTTGTGTCTAAATCAAGAACTACCGACGCCGGCGCGCCGAAATGGCCGGGGTCGTGAGAAATCCGGGCTAACGTTTCTCTCTCCAAAGGAGGCCTCTTTTGCAATACAAGACTATATATGATATGGATATTGTTAGACTTACCTCGGCGCTCAGCAGGTTACGCCCATTTCGGAAGTTCTCGTGATCATTCCGCCAGACGCGATTGGGCAAAAGCGGGAGTATCCGATCTCGCACGTTCACGGCGTGAGCAGGCATTTTACCGCCTCCCGGTTTTCGAGCGCGGCGTAGGCTTTCTCCCAGTCTTCGAGTCGGAACGAGTGCGTAAGAATCTTCTCCAGCCGCGGCCGGTTCCGTTCCAGAATGCCGAGCGTCGTCACCCACGCGCTGTGCGAACTTGTGCAGGAGAATATGATGCTCACCGCATTGAGAAGCGCCGAATTGTAGGGAATGCTCACCGAATCTTCCGGTGCGATCCCCAAGCCGACGAACTTCCCGTCCTTTCCAAGAAGGTTCAGTCCCTGCCTGACGGCGCCTGGGGATCCGGAGCATTCTACAACGCAGTCGGGGGCATCGCTTCCGAAGTTCTTTTTTACGAGGCTCCGCACGTCCTCCTCGACGGGAATGACAAGATCCGCCCCGAGGTCCTTCGCAAGGTCAAGCCGCCTGTGTCCGCGTGCGGCGGGAGCGACGCAGGCGATGCGCTCGACGCCGAGATCCTTGAGGACGATCAGACTGATCAGCCCGATGGAGCCGAGACCGAAAAGCACGGCGCATTCGTCGCGCTGGAGGTTCGCCCGCTCCAGACAGCCGTACACACAGATGGCGACCGGTTCGGCGAGCGCGGCGATATCCAGCGAGACCGAGTCGGCGATCCGATGGACGATCCGTTCGGGCATGACGACGTATTCCGTGTAAACGCCCTGCGATGCCCAACCCGGCGGACGTTTCTCCGGGCAGAACTCGTACTTGCCCTTGCGGCACAATCGGCAGTGGCCGCAGGACCCGATGGCGCATTCGCTCACCACGCGATCGC
The DNA here is from genome assembly GCA_026398515.1 of Candidatus Sumerlaeota bacterium. Lineage (GTDB taxonomy): Bacteria > Sumerlaeota > Sumerlaeia > JAPLSS01 > JAPLSS01 > JAPLSS01. The sequence continues at coordinate 1,159 of JAPLSS010000100.1, forward strand.
CCGGCTTCAGGCGCGTCGCCGCCGGTCCGGTTTCGGCGATGACGCCGCTGAATTCGTGACCTACGATGTTGCCGTCGGGCATGCTCATCGCGCCGTGCAAAACGTGAATGTCCGACGTGCAGACGCCGATGCGGCTGATCTTGATTTTCACCTCATCCGCCGCGGTGATTTGCGGTTCAGGTACGTCCTCGATGCGGTATTCGGGTTTTCCGCCGGTCGTGTGTTTTACGAGCGCTTTCATATCATCTCCCGTCTTCCAAGGTACATTGCTCCCGCGCCTTGCGAACCATCCATGAAGCACGGATCTCTATCGAATCGGAGCCTCGTCACGCGCTTGGAATGCGGGGGGCGTAACTCGCCTTCCGGTACGCGGCTATCTCCCATTGCGCCAGGATTTCGTGGCGGTGCGGATAGAGTCCTTCGATCTGGGCTTGGTGGCGATGCTTCTGGAAAGCGTCCCACTCGCCGTTGAGATAGACGGCCCGCAGGTCGAGCATGGCTTGGGCGCCGAAGGTTTGCCATCGCATTCCGGTTTGTTTCATGCGATGCGTGACCAGATGGCGGCAGGCGCCCTCGACAACCCCGTTGCCGACGGGCAATCCGTGTCGCAGGCACTCGTGATAGCGTGGGAACGGGCGGGGTTCCGGCGCTTCAGGCAGCAAACCGATTGGCCGATCCCCAGAATCCGCTCCACCGTCTGGCGCGCCTCCTCGGCAGCGCAAGCGCCGCCTGTTTCCTCGAACGACCTCGGCACGCAGAGCGCCTGGCTCCAGTCCTGCAACAGATATGAGAAGTCGCGGTCCGACAGCGAGAACCGCGCATCCAGCGGCACGGCGCTCATGCTTCTGCGACGCGCGCGTCCCATACACCGTCCGGCGAATCGCAAGGGCGCCGAAGACCAACACGTAGCGCCGCGGATGCACCCCCTCCAACCCGCCGCCACGTCCGCCCGTCCTGCTCCAGCGTCGGCCCCACGTCCCCGCTGCCCTGCGCGTCCACGAAGCTCTGCAAGAGCAGCCGATTCACCTCCAGCATCTGACGCCACAAATCCTCCGCCGCCGCGCCGATGGCCCGGTCGACTTCCGCCGCATGGCGAATCAACTCCACCATCTCCTCGGACCGCGCTTGCACCTTGAAGATCGCCTGCTCTTCCTTCACCCTGATCCTTCACAAGAACGTATGCGGGGGGCGAAGAAAAAGCTAGCTTCCCCCGGAGCCATTGTGGTAACTTGATTTAGGGTAAAACAAGTTTGTCCACAGGAGGCTCCGAGGGTGACTGGATTGAAGCAGAAGACGGTGAAGTCGATCAAGGTGGAATATGCAGAGGGGGAGGCGGCGACGTCGTTTGGCGGTCTGGCGCTGACGGAGCGTCTGGCGCAACGGATGGGCTGGTGGCAGAGCCTGGAGAAGTTGCTTCCCTCGCGGCGGGGGTATTCGTGGCTGGAGATCATCAAGTCGGGAGTGGCGGGGCTGTTGAGCGGGTCGCAGGGGACCTATGCGACGGAAGAGATTCGGCAGGACGCCGGAGCGCAGCGCCTGTTGGGTCTGGACGGGGCGCCGGAGGAAGTGACGTTCTGGCGTTCGCTGGCGGGGCTGGGCGGCTCGGCGGTAAGCGCGGCGCTGAAG
>JAPLSS010000526.1 GCA_026398515.1 Candidatus Sumerlaeota bacterium
CCCGAGGTGAACGACAGGCGGCACGGCACGCACAGCGGCGAGTTCGTGTAGGCGGCCTCGAAAACCACGCCGCGCTTCGCCAAGCCATCGAGGTTCGGCGTCTGGACGATCGTGTTTCCATAGCAGCCCGTCACGGCGGCCTGGTGCTCGTCCGTCATAATGACCAGGATGTTCGGCTTGCGATCCGTCTTCGGCGCGGCCGATTCCGCGGCGGCCGAAAACGCGCCCGGAAGCGAGGCCACGGCGGCCCCCGCGGCGACGCTCTTTAGAAACTCTCTTCTATCCATAAAATGTACATCTCCCTTGAACAACATTGGTCCGGTTGGTTCCAGGAAACAACGAGAGCGCGCCGACCGGGGCGCGCCCACGTTCGAGGAAGGTCAAGACGGACACATCCCTTTAGCGCGGCTCAAGACGAAAGGCAACCACGAAGCAGAATCGCCCGGAATTGCTTGACACGGGCCGCCGAACCGCTTCATAGTCCGCGGCGATTTGGACCGCGCGTGCGCGGGGCACTCCCCTGTAGCGCAATCGGTAGCGCAGTGGACTGTTAATCCATTGGTTGTAGGTTCGAGTCCTACCGGGGGAGCCAACAAAACCAAGTATTCGCAAGGGGTTTCGATGGTTTTGCAGATTCGCTCTTTCCTTCGTTCTAGCGACGTTTCGGCTTGATTCCGGCCTTGTGACTGGAAAGAATTTGGAAACTTCGACACGCTCCCGACTGGCTTCGGCTGGTTGGGGGCTTTCTTTTACCCAGCAATGGCCCTACGGGGCGCGTGGTGGGGCTTTCGTCGGGCGAGGCGGTAAGACATCGGCCCCGACTTCCGACCCCTCTTTTCGATTGCGGTTTTCATTGGGCGCACCATCATGCGTCTTTGTCAGGTTCACGCTGAACCAGCACACTCTTCCGAACGGACGGAGGCCGACGAATGATCGACATCCTTAAAGGCCTGTTGATCCTGATAGCGCAACTTGTAGTAGGTCCCGCCCTCTTCATCGCCATGGGCGCTTTGATCGGCGCCGTCTTGCTGCGAGCGGCGGCCTGGTGGGTAGCCGGTCTTGATGTGTCCTATCGCACGGCTTTCGTTACAGTGTTTCTGGCTGGCATGGCGAGTTATGCCGTCGGGCTCCCTATCGCCATTCTCATCAGACTCATGGTGCCATCCACGCTAGAGCTATTCGTCGGGTGCATTTTGCTATCTCCAGTGGGGTTTCTCGTACAGTCGTGGGTAATAGGCGCTCGGCACAAGGTGAAATATAAAACAGCATGCCTCATTAGCCTTATCATGTTCGCTATTGGCTTGGGTATTGTTGCCGCGGTGGCCGCTATAGTTTCTGCCATCATCTGGATGGCATCTATCTCAGCCAGATAAATCGGATCAACTTCGGGGACGGTCTGCGGTCTTGTGCCGTTGATCCGGCGGTCGGGGCCATCGGCCCGAGGGGCTGTCTGCGAGCCGGGCGGGTTTTGACTTGCCATTTCTGCGTGGCGTTCTATCCTGCGTCCATGTGGCGGCTTCGATCCATTTTTAGCCTGTTCGAAATCGAGCTTGATTTTCTCGGTTAGCTTCTTCGCGCCGTTGACCATTTGCGGACCTCGCGTTACCATCCTCCACCATCCGAACACGCATCCTCAAACCGATCGCCCCGAAAGGATGGAGGGCGGCTCGTCGGCTGGAAGACAACGAACGGCCGCCCCCGCGGGCGAACTGACCGCCATTTTCCACGTGGAGGAGTTGATCATGGAATACGTGCGATTGGGCAAGACGGGCCTGAAGGTCTCGCGGCTGTGCCTGGGCTGCATGAGTTACGGCGACCCCGCCTGGCGCCCGTGGGTCCTGGGCGAGGACGCGGCCCGGCAGCACATCCGGAGGGCCCTGGACGCCGGCATCAATTTCTTCGACACGGCGGACCTCTATTCCCTGGGCGCCAGCGAAACCATCACGGGGAAACTGCTGTGCGAGATGGCCCCTCGCGAGGACTACGTCATCGCCACCAAGGTCTATAACAGGATGGCCGAGGGGCCCAACCGCGGCGGCCTGTCCCGAAAACACGTGATCGCCGGGTGCGAGGATTCCCTGCGGCGGCTGGGGCTGGACTACATCGACCTCTACCAGATCCATCGCTTCGACCACGAGACGCCCATCGAAGAAACGCTCGACGCGCTCGACGCGCTGGTCCGCGCGGGGAAGGTCCGCTACCTCGGCGCCAGCAGCATGGCGGCCTGGGAATTCGCCAAGGCCCTGTTCCTGGCCGACCAGCGCGGGTGGAGCCGCTTCGTCTCCATGCAGAATCATTACAACCTGGCGTACCGCGAAGAGGAGCGGGAGATGATTCCGCTGTGCATCAACCAAGGGGTGGCCGTCATCCCGTGGAGCCCGCTGGCCCGGGGGTTCCTCTCGGGAGAGCGCACGCGGGACGCTCCCCGCCCCACGCTCCGCGCCCGGACCGACGCGTTCGCCGACGGGCTGTATTACCGGGAAGAGGACTTCCGGGTGCTGGACGCGGTCGTGCAACTGGCGGCGGAGAGGGGATGGACGCCCGCCCAGGCCGCTCTGGCCTGGATGCTGTCGCTGCCGTGGGTGACGGCGCCCATCATCGGCACAACCCGCCTCGAGCACCTGGACGAAGCCCTCGCCACGCTGGGGGCCCGCTTGACCGACGACGAGATCGCGCGCCTCGAGGCGCCCTATCAGCCCCACGCCGTTCTCGGCCACGAGAATCCTTCCCCGAGAAAGGCGTTCTCATCCCGGTGAGGAGGAAGGCGACGACGGGCGAGAGGAGCGCGTGGCTTTTCGCTCGCGCGCCTAATTCTTTTGCATTGACAATGTTGGGGATGATCCGGTATCCGTTAGGGCCACACTGGGGCGGCGCTCCTCGCCGGCCCCCTGCTCTTTGAGATTTCGAGTTCCTCTGCTCGGCCGGACGCGCGCGCTGTTCGACTGTTGGGTTCGCTGGCTGCCAGCACCTTTTCTTGTTTTTGTTCCTGTTGCGACTCTACTTGTCCGCTCCCGTTCCTTGGTTCTTGCTCCCGATCCAATTCCCGTGGAAGGAGGCGCTCCCTGGTGTTGCCGAGACGTTTCACCATCAAGCAAGTCGTCGAGAAAACCGGCCTGGAGGAGAGCGAAATCCGCTTCTATGAAACCGCGTTTCGCGAGTTTCTGTCGTTTCCGGAATTGGGTCAAATTCGCGGCGGCGACTACACCGCCGACCACATCGAAGTTTTCTGCCGCATCAAGGACCTGATCTACAAGCGCGGCTTCACGGTCGATGAAGTGCGCCGGGAACTGCGCGCGTTTGCCCGCACGATCGGGCGCCAATCCTTTGCCAGCGCGGCCATCGCCGCGCGCCCCCCGCATTACGCCCGCGTCCTGGCGGTGACCAGCGGCAAGGGCGGAGTCGGCAAGACCACCATCAGCATTAACGTGGCCCTGGCGTTGGCGCAGGCCAGCAAGCGCGTGGCGATCTTCGACGCCGACCTGGGCCTGGCCAACGTGCACATCCTCCTGGGGGTGAAGCCGCGCTTCAACCTCAGCCACATGGTGCACGACGGCTTCTCGCTGTCCGACATCCTGATCGAGGGGCCGCTGGGGGTGAAGGTGCTGGCCGGCGGGCAGGGCAGCCGCGCGCTGGCCAACATGGACGACGAGCAACGCCGCTGGGTGTTGAGACAACTCGACGCGTTGGAGAAGGAGGTCGACTACCTGATCGTCGACACCGGCGCGGGCATTTCGGAGAACGTCCTGCGGTTCGCCGCCTTCGCCGACGAGATCCTCGTCGTGGCCACCCCCAACATCGCCTCGTGCGCCGACGCCTATTCCATCATCAAGATCCTCCTGGAAATGGAGCCGCAGAGCAAAATCGGCCTGCTGACCAACCAGGTGGAGAATCGATATCACTCGCGCAACGTCTTCAATCGCATCGACACGGCCACGCGCGAGTATCTCCATTATTCGCTGGCCGACTTGGGCTGGGTGGTCGAAGACCGCCACGTGCTGGCCGCCAACCAGGCGCGCAAGCCGCTGGTGATCGAATATCCGTACGCGCCGGCCTCGACGTGCATCGCCGCCGTGGCCGAGACGATTTTGCAGGAGCGCGCGTTCAAGAACACCGCCAAGCAGTCCTCATTCTCTGAGCTGATGGAGGCGTTGCGCCGCGCCATGGTCGGCGCGGAGGCGTGAGACGAATGCGGAATGCGGAATGTGGAATGTAGAATGCGGAATGAACGACAACGTGCATCGAGGATTCGGGTATGGGCGCTTTGTTGTTCATTCCGCATTCCGCACTCCGCATTCCGCATTCATAACTCCGCACCCCGAACTGTGAACCCATTTCCCCGTTCCCGTCGACGCGGCCGCTGATCCCGTCGCCGATCCTGTCCGAGAGGAGCGAAGCAGATGATCCGAAAGAACGGCAAGTCCCATGGCGTGGCCGCGTATCCCGCGCTGAACGAGGACAAGCCCATCGCCGAGTTGGTCGATTCGCCCACGGCGAGCGTGTCCGCGGCGCTGGCGCCCGAGCAGAATAGCTCGCTGCCGCTGCGCCACTTCCACATGCGCAGCCATCCCTTCCTGGACAACGTGAATCCGGAATTCTTCTTCCGCACCGAGGCGCACGAAGAGGCGTTCCTGCGCATGAAACAGTGCGTCGAGGACGACGTGGCGGTGGGGCTGACGGCGGCCATCAGCGGCACGGGCAAGACGCTGCTGACCCAGATTCTCCTCCAGGAACTCGACCCGCGGCGCTTCAAACCGATCCTCATTCTCGTCTACCCCGGCATGACGCGCGTGGCCCTGTTGCGCGAGATCGTCTCCGAACTGGAACGGGACCCCGATCCCGCGCGGCGCCTGTCGGTCCACTACATGATCTCGGCGATCGACGACGAAATCGTGCGGCTCCAGCGGCGAGGCGTGAAACTGGTCATCATCCTCGACGAGGTCCACTTCCTCAGCACCGACTCACTGCACATCTTGCGCACCCTGAGCAACATCGAAACGCCCGAACGCAAGCTGGTCACGCTCCTCCTGTTCGGCGAAGACTGCCTGCTCAAACGCATGGAGCATCCGATCTACCGGTCGCTGCTGAGCCGGATTTTCGAGCGCGTCACGTTGCGGCCGCTGAATCGCGACGAGGTTGAGCAATACGTGAAGTTCCGCTGCCTGATGGTCGGCGCCGGGCCGAATCTCTTCCTGCCCGAGACGTTCAACCGGATTCATGAGTTGTCGGGCGGGATTCCGCGCGAGGTCAACCGCATCTGCCACGCGGCGCTGGGGCGCGCCGCGCGCAAGGGCGCGATCCGCGTCAATCTGTCGGAGGTGGAATGAGTCCCGTCGCCGTGCCGCGAGGCGCGATGGCGCTGCAGCGATCCGGAAGACCCGGCCGTGGAGGCCGAACGAGTCAAACAGAAAAGGTTGACTGATGCCTGATCCATCCGATCGGCCGACAAAAACGCTCCTGCGCGCGGGCAAAGTGGGGCGAATCCGCTCGCCGATCCCGCCGCCGGAGGACCACGGGCCCGACGATCTCCTGTTCGACGTCGCCGCCGACCCCTCGCCCCTCGACCCGCGCCTTCGGATCGACGCGCCGCCCGACGCCCCGCCGCTCGACCGCCCGCGCTAACAGTCTATCGAAAACCTCCGGACGAGACGCTTGCGACCGTCATTGGCCGTAGACCCGAAACCACTCGACCAAACACAACAGCGTCCACAGCAGTTTCCGATGATCGCGCGCGCCGGCCAGGTGCTCGGTCGCCAGCCGGCGAATCGGATGCGGGCGAAACAGGCCCAGCGCGTTGAGGCTCCTCTCGCCCAGCCGGTCCTCCAGATGCGTCCGCAGCGGCCCGCGCATCCAGGCCGACAGCGGAATGCCGAAGCCCTTCTTGCGCCGGTGAATGATGTCCGGCGGGAGGCGCCCTTCCATCGCGCGCTTGAGGATGTATTTCTTCGTCAAACCGCGCAGTTTGCGGTTCGAAGGCACGGTCCCGACCCACTCGACGAATTCCGGGTCGAGCATCGGCGCGCGCGCTTCCAGGCTGTAAGCCATGCTCGCGCGGTCGACTTTGACCAAAATGTCGTCCTGCAAATAAAGTTTGCAGTATTGGTAGATGTAGCGGTGCAGCGCGTCGGCTTCCGCGGGGCAATGCCGCCAATGCGCGTCCGCCGCGGAGAACGCCTCTTCCGGGCGGATGGCCGCCAGGACTTCGGGCGCGAGGATCTCGCGCTGCGCCGCCGGCAGGAACGACCCCATCCAGCCGAACAGCCGCTGCGAGGGCGGCAGGTCCAGCCCCTTGAGGAAATGCTTGAGGATGAAGCCCGGGTTCATGTTGCGGTAGGAAACCGGCGCCCGCTCGAGCGCCGCCGCCGCCGCCGAGCGCAGCCATCGCGGCGCCCGCGCCGCCCAGCGCCCCGCCACGAGCGCCTGGAACGGATCGTAGCCCGCGAACAGCTCGTCGCCGCCGTCGCCGCCGAGCGCGACCGTCACGTGCCGCCGCGTGAACTCGCACAGGAGGGCGGTCGGCAGGATCGAGGAATCGGCCATCGGCTCGTCGAGCGTCCGCGCCACCTCGGGCAGGATGTCCAGCGCGCGCAAGGCGGGCATCGACTCCTCGGAATGGTCCACGCCGAAATACTCCGCCACCCGCCGCGCGTACGGCGACTCGTCGAACGTCGATTCCTGGAACGCGATGGTGAAGGTCTTGATGTTCTTCGGCTCGCAGATGTCCGTCATCATCGACACGATGGCGCTGGAGTCGATGCCGCCGCTCAGGAACACCCCCAGCGGCACGTCGCTGATCAACCGGCGCTCGACCGCCCGGCGCAAGTGTTCGATCAGTTCGCCCGCGATCACGTCGTCCGGCCGCTCCACCGGGCGGAACGGAATGTCCCAATAGCGGACCTGCTCGACGTCGGCGGTCCGGCTCGGCGGGCGGTCCAGATCGACGACGAAATAGTGGCCGCCCTCGAGTTTGGCCACTCCCTCGACGATGGCCATCGGCGAGGGCACGTACTCGAACGCCAGATACGCGCTCAGCGCCTTCGGGTCGATCCGGCGGGAGACGCGAGGATGGCGGAACAGGGCCTTCAACTCGGAGGCGACGAGCAGCGCGCCATCGACAACCGTGTAGTAAAGCGGCTTCTTCCCCATGCGGTCGCGCGCGCAGAAGAGGCGGCGCTTCTCCGCGTCCCACAGCGCGAAGGCGAACATGCCGTTGAATCGCCGCACGCACTCGACGCCGGCCTCCTCATACAGGTGGACCATGGCCTCGGTGTCGGTGCGGGTGGCGAAGCGATGGCCCGCGCGTTCCAGTTCGGGGCGCAGGTCGAGGAAGTTGTAGACCTCGCCGTTGAAGACGATGGTTTTCGAGCCGTCTTCGTTGGAGAGCGGCTGATGCCCGCCGGCCAGGTCGATGATGCTCAGGCGCCGATGGCCCAGCCCCACGGGGCCGTCGCAAAAGAAGCCTTCGTCATCCGGCCCGCGGTGTTGCAGGGCGCGCGTCATCGCTTCCAGCGTCGGGCGATCCACCGGTCGGCGTCCATCCAACGAAAGCCATGCGACGATTCCACACATAAGACGGGTCTGTTGCGTTAGCGTTGATCAAAAGACGAGACGAGCGCAAGCCAGTCGAGTCAATGAGCCACGGTCCCCTTTCCCGGTTGACGCGCGCCGGCGAAGATCGGTAAATACCGTTCGCCCGCCCGCGTGGGGACGTAGCTCAGCTGGGAGAGCGTCGGCTTTGCAAGCCGAAAGTCGGGGGTTCGAGTCCCCTCGTCTCCACCAAGTCTTCTCTTTGCGCTCTTCGCGGTTATCCGCTTTCAGGTCCGCGGCCCTTCGGGGATCGTCCCGGCTTTGTCGCTCTCCGTCACCCTGACCGAAAGCGCGTCCGCCTCTTCCCCCGCATCCAACGAAAGATGAGGATAGGGAATCACGACGCCCTCGCGCCGGAAGGCCGCCAGGATGTCCTCGCCCAGCGAGTTCTTCAGGTTCATCCAGTCTTCTTTCGCGGCCCAGGCCGCCACCAGCAGGTCGATCGACGACGCCCCGAACCCGGAGAAAATGACCAGCGGCTCCGGCTCCTCCAGGCACAGCGGATTGCGGTGCGCCACGCCGAGCAGGATCGTCCGCACGCGCCCGATGTCCTCTTTGTACGCCACCGAGACATTGATGTCGACGCGGCGGATCGGGAAGCGGCTGACGTTGGTGACCTGGCTCTTGACGATCGTCTCGTTCGGGATGCGCACGAAGCGGTTGTCGAACGTGCGCAGCTTGACCGACATCAAGTCGATGGAGAGAACCTGGCCCGTGACTTCCCCAATGGCGACGACGTCGTTGATTTCGAACGAACGCTCGCCGATCAGGAAGATCCCGCTGATGATGTTGGAGAAGCTGGTCTGCGAGGCGAAGCCGACCGCCACGCCGACGATGCCCAGCGCGCCGAGAATGGGCGAGATCTCAAATTGCAGTTGGCGCAGGAAGCTGACCAGCACCAGCCCCAAGCCCGTATAGACAACCGCCTTGCCGACGATCATCCCGTGTTGCGCCGACCAGCGCCGAGCCGCCAGCCGTTCGGCCCAGCGGCCCAGCGCGTAGGCGGCCGGAACGCCGACGAACAGCAGGACGAAGCAGCGCAACGCGGTCTCCACGGCGCCTCGCTGGATCAACGGGCGCAGGTCGATCCGGAGGGCGCGCAGGCACCCCAGCGCGATCAGCGCTAGGCCGGCGAAGAAGACGACCCGGCCCGCGGCGACCCCCGCCCAGGCGGAGAAGCGTTTCGTGGCGACCCGCCGCGCCCACAGGCCCAATCCGTAAAACAGCGGGGCGCCGATCCCGACATAGAGGATGAGCCAAGCGGCCCGCATCGCGCGATCGCCAATGAAAATCCCGCCCCAGGCGGCGGTCCAGAGCGATGCATTCATTGTCGGTATCCTCTTGCCATTTCGCCCCCTCCGTCACACCGCCAAAAACCCCAGCCCCGGCAGATCGGCGAGCGAGGCGAAGGCCCCCGCCAGCAACGTGCGGCTTCCCGGCTGGCGCGGCGGCCCCGCCAGGCGCGCCTGAGGGGCCTCGGGCGGCGGCGCGCCCGTCGACTCGATGCGCGCCCCTTGATGCGCGCCCCGCCAGCGCACCCGCGTTTCATCCGCCCAAAGCTGTCCGTTTGATTCAAAGAGACTC
>JAPLSS010000711.1 GCA_026398515.1 Candidatus Sumerlaeota bacterium
GGAACAAGATTCGACATACTCGGCTTCTCCTTGGTTCAGAATTCCGCCAGGCCCGGACGGAGCCTGACGGGTTCTCCAGATCCGACAACCAGACCACGCTGACCCTCCCCGCGGCGCGCTCCAATGCCGACGAACAAGGCCGCCGCCGGGAGCCATTCGGACAAACCGAGAGAGAGACGGCTGCCTTGGACCCTAAAACCGTCAACCGCCGCAGGTTTTCGGTCCTTGCTCAAACGGTTTCCCGGCCGGCTCAAACTCAGTCCATCGCGTGAACGAAACCCGGCAAGGGAAGGCGCCTCTCGATCGCCGGGTATACCGATGCTGAGTCGAACGCCGACATCTGAAGCTACCTGCTCGCATCCTACTCGTGCGAGGGCAGTGTTCCATGACCTGCGTCATGCCTGCAAGAGAAAAGGGGAAGACGGACAATGGGCAGGATGGAGCCGCGCCTTCAGGCGGAATGACTCTCGTCGGGACGATGATTCCGGCCAAACATTCCGCCTGAAGGCGCGACTCCATACGCCCCGTTGTCCGCGCTACGGCCCCACGTGCACGCCGCCGGAGACCCGCGGCAGCCCGTAGTCGATCGGGTGCTGGAGGCGCTGCATCATCTGTTGCGCGTCTTGCAGTTTGATGCGCACGGTGCTGGCTTCGGACATGCCGGGCGCCAGGGCGAGGGCCTGCTGGTAATCGACGATGGCGAAGCTGTAGTACTTGATCGCGTCGCGCCGCGGATTGGCCACCATCGGCGCCTGGCGCACCTGGAACCCGCTTTCGACCAGTTGGTTCTGGCTCGCCTGGGCGCGCTCGTAGTACGAGTCGGCTTCCTTGACGAGGTCCCGCGCGGTTTCCGTGTCGGCTTTCTTCTGGGCGTTGATGCGCTGGATGCATTGGTCGGACCACATGGCGGCTTCGTTGACCTGGGTGGCGGCCCGGGGGTAGTCCTTGGCCACCTGGTCGAACAGCGTGCGGGCGAGAATGTATTGCTGGTTGTTGAACGCCTCGCGGGCCTCGAGAAGGCGCTGGGTGGCGTAGGCCTCGTACGCGCGCTGGGCTTCCTCGTTCTTCGGGTTGAGGGTCAGGACCTTGTCGAACAGTTGCAGCGCGTCGGAGTCCATCTGCCGTTCCTGCGTCCACTTGGCCAGTTCCAACCAGCCCTTCTCATCGTCGGGGGCGATTCGGCTCTTGCGCAGGAGAAAGTTGTAGCGATCGAGGAGCGAGGGGTCGGCGGCGCTGGGAAAGCGCTCCGCCAGCTGCTTCTGGTAGTCGATGGCCTTCTCCAAATCGCCTTTGGCGGCGGCCTCGTTGCGCAAACTCTCGTAGACGGTCTGCAAGCGCGTCTCCACCTCGCTGTTCTTGAAATCGCCGCTGTCGTAAAGCCGGGAATAAAGCGGCAGCGCCTTTTCATACTGGCGATCGCGGAAGGCCAGGTCGGCCAGGCGCTTGCGGGTGGTCTGATCGTTGGGGTTGTCCGCGAGCTTGGCGTTGAGCAGCGCCTCCAACTGGGCGGACTTGCTGCGGTCGTCCTGCCACAGTTTGATGAGTTCTTCGAGGGCCTGGGGATTTTGGGGCGCCAACCGCCGGACGGCCTCGAACTTCTCGCCCGCGCCGGCGCTGTCCAATTTGTCCAGACGCTCGGAGCCCCATTCCAAGAGCATCTTGATGCGCAGGTTGCGCAGCTCCTCGGCCTGCGCGGGGTCGGGAACCAGGGATTCCGCCTGGGTCAACAGCTGGTCGGCCCGCGCGAAGTCCTTGGTCTCCATGGCCCCGCGCGCCGCGCGCAGGTTCTCGGCGATCTTCAGGACGCGCTGCTTGCGCTTGTCGTTGGCCGCGCGCTGCAATTCGGCTTCGGCGGCCTGGATGCGCTCTTTGACCTTGGGCGTGTTCGCATCGAGTTGCTCGGCGTTGCGGTAGTAGCCGAGGGCGTCTTCGTAGAGGCCGCGCTCATAGTATTGGTCGCCGATGGCGCACAGGCTGACGGGCTTCGGCTCGTGGATAATCTGCGCCACCCGCGAGCGATTGACGGTGACCTTGCCGCCGGCGTCGGTCAGGGCGATCAGGTCGGGCTGGCCGGGGACGTCCTCGACGATGCCGTTGCGCCGCTCGCCGTTGGACAGGACGAGCACGTCGGCCGGCGCGCCGGCAGGCCAGGCGGCTAGCCATGCGGCGGCGAGACAGGCGAGGCGGATCGGGCAAGGCTTCATGGCTCAACCTCCGGACATTGGCCGCGTTCCCGCCGCGGGCGCGGCGGCGCATGCCAGGATTCCCCGTATGTGCGCACAAGAATAGTGCCGCGGGGGGCGGATTGTCAACCGGGATGGAAGCGGGGAATCGGCGCGGGAATGGCGATCTCATGTTATACAATCTGATTTTCTTGATTGTCTTGACTCCAATCGTTTAGATTCCGCGCGTCATGTCGTCCGGCAAAGAGGGGGTCCCAGTGAAGGGAATGATCGACAGCGCCGAGCAGCTCCTTCAGAATTCGGCCACACCCGCCGCGTCGGGCCGTTGAAGCATCGACGGGACGCCATGGGGCGCTGGCGCCGCGGGGGATGGACCTGCCGATGTCCGATGCGCCCTGTCTTGAACGCTGCGGTTTTGCTTCGTTGAGCGACCTGCAAAGCGAGACGTGGACAGGCCTGTTTCTCCAACTGGAGGCGTTTTCGGAGAAACTTCGCGCCACCGAGAACCGGTGGCGCATTTCCAAATATCGCTGGTCCCGCGACCCGCTGCACACGTGCTTCCGCGTCTGGGAATACCCGTACGTGCTGCGCCATCTCCAGGAGTTTGCGGCGTATGGGCGCAAGCAGGTCCTGGTCGCCGATCTCGGCAGCGGCGCGACGTTCTTCCCCCTGTTTCTCGAATCGCGGGGCTTCCAAGTCATCGCCCTGGATAGCGATCCGGCCTGCGCGCGCGAATACCGCGGGATGCATCGGCGGTCCGGCCTTGGCGGCCCGGAATTCCGGTTTGTCCTGTGCCATGCCGAACGGATTCCCCTGAGGCCCGGGAGCCTGGATGCCCTGTATTGCGTGAGCGTGCTGGAACACTTGGCGGACCCGGCCGGCGCGTTGCGCGAAATCGCGCGCGTGTTGAAGAGCGATGGACGGCTGATCCTGACCTTCGACGTGGGCCTGGCGCCGAATTGCCCGCTGGCGCCGGGGCTGTATGCGGCCGTGCGCCAGGCGCTGAACCAGTGGTTCGACCCCGTGTTTCCCGAGCGGTCGGTTCACCCGCTCGATCTCCTGACCAGCGACAATTCGCCTTATCCCTACGGCAAGAGCGCCACCCCCATGTCGCCGTTCGCGAAAGCCGCTCGAGCGGCGCGAGCGGCGGCGCGGATCGCGTTGCGCCGTCCCCGGCGGCGTTTGTTCTGGACGTGTTATGGGGGCGTATTCCGCCCGCGCGCTGGGCAAGGACCCCTCGCGCCATGATCACGCTGGAGCCCCTCGATCCGCGCGTGCCGTCTTGGGACCTGTCTCGGACGGCCGAACGCGCGTGCCCGTTTTGCGGCCAGCGGCGCGAGCCCGCACTGCTTCGGCCGGATCGCCTGCCGGTGGCGTTTTGCGCGCCGTGCGACTGCTGGCACGTGTGCGCCCTGCCTTCGCCGGAGGAGATTCGCGCGTTTTACGAACAGTATTGGGGCGGCTATCGCCCGGCGGATTTCTCCGAAGCCTCGGCGCGCGAAATGCAGCGCGCGGCCCCGCTGGCCGCGCGCGCCAATTGGCCCTTGCAGCGCCTGTCGGTTCTATTGGGCGGCCTCCAGGGGAAGCGCCTGATCGAAGCGGGATTCGGACGCGGCACGTTCCTGCTCATGGCGCGCGCGTTAGGCGCCGACGTGGCCGGCTGCGACATCTCGCCCAAGGCCTGCCGTTTCGCTCGCAAACGCCTGGGCCTGTCCGTCTTCGAATCGAGCTTAGGCGGCATGGCGCGGCAAGACGCGAGCGCCGACGCGGTGGCGATGAACGATTTCATCGAGCACTCCGCCGATCCGCTCGCGGACCTGCGCGCCGCCTGCACGCTGCTCAAGCCAGGCGGCCTTCTTCTCATTCGCACGCCCAACGGCGGAGCGGCGGGGCAGGATGCGGATTCCGCGCGGCGCTGGACGGGCTTCCGCGTCGATTACGACCATCTCCAGTATCTGTCTTCGCGGACCATCCACCATCTTGGCGCGGCGGCGGGGTGGCGGATCGAACACCTGGAAACCTATGGGTTTCCTAGTCCGCGGGGCGCCAACGCTCCCCGCGAGCGTTTCC
>JAPLSS010000314.1 GCA_026398515.1 Candidatus Sumerlaeota bacterium
GAAGAAGAATCTCGTTGATCAACTCCCCAGAGCCATTGCCTCCGGTGAAGAAAAGGGTATTCTCCGCATGGCTGCCGCGCTCTCATTCCTCGGAACGAACGAAATCTCCAAAGCTGAAGAAGTTTTGTCGGAGATCCCAAATCTGGTCGACTGCCACGCACAGTACCTGTCCTTGGTCTTGAAACTGCATACGGCAACACAAAGAAGAGACCTTGCGACGATCAACTCCTTGCGGGAGCAGATCGCCCGAGCTCCAGTTATTGATGTTAGATTAGCGAAAGCCATTGCAGCACTTGGGGAGGGGGATTTCCCTCTTGCCCTGGCCTACGAGGCGGACGCTCTCCTTCAACTAGCCGCCTAGTCCGCTTTCACTGATCCTAGAAGAACGGCCACGGCGACCACTCTCCGAAACCCGTAGCCGGAAAAACGGTGACAGCAGCCGTTTTCCGCAACTTACGGCCGGTGCTTATCGACTCGCCCTCCTGAGTTTCGTCCACTTCGACTCCATAACCTGGACGCCATGCCGGAGGAACGTCGTCTTGCGTTGAAGGTTCAGGCCTTCCATCCGCGTTTACGAGCGTTTACGGCTGCCTTCAAGAAGCGGCGGCCAAATCCCGCCGGAATTCCGCCTTCTCGACGACAAACTATATTTGGGCGAAGGAAAGAGGAAAGTCAAGAGCTTCGGCGCGCCCTGGGTTCGGCCGGGACGCGCCCTCCGCCATTCGACCGCTCCCTTGCGGGGAGCCCCGCCGCGCCCCAGGCGCCGAGCGCACGGCGTCGCTTGGGCTTGGCAGTTCCTCAGGACAATGCCAAGATGATTCCAACATCTTTCCAGGAAAGGGATGCATGATGCGCATCGCTCGATGTCGTTCCATTCTCGTGTTGGCGTTCCTGTGCGCCGCCGCGACCGTTCCGGCCGCGTCGCGCGGAAAGGCGAAAGGCGCCGCCGCCGATGCGCCGCGCCAGGCGGCCCCGAAGGACAAGAGCAATGAAGAGGAGAACGCGCCGGTCGTGACACTCGAGCTTCCCCCGCCGCCGGAGCATCCGGCCTTCTATCCAAACCCCGGCCTCTACGATCTGGAGGGGAAGTCCGACCTGTCCTACATCCGCGGCGACCAAATCGGCGTGCAGTGGGCGGAGTGCGAGCCCGAGGAGGGGAAATACGATTTCTCGTGCATCACGCGCGCGTTGGACGAGGCGGCGCGCAAGGGCCGCGTGGTCGTGATCAAGGTCAACGGCAACAAGAAACCGCCTTACCTCTACGCCAAGGTCCCTTGCAACCCGGCGAAGTGGTCGGTCCAGATCAACGACAAGCAGGGCACGCTCATGTATTGGCACGACAACTTCAAGCGCGCGTACCTGACCTTCCTCGCGGCGTATGCGGCGTATCTCAAGACGGCGCCCCACAAGGAGATCATCACGGCGCTGCGCTTGAATTACGACGCCATCGGCACGGAGCATTACCAGGTCCCGGACCAATACCGGCCGCTTGAGCAGTGGGTGTGCCCGCCCGGCGTGGAGCAAGGGCCGGAGTATAGCGACGAGTTGAAGGACAAGTTCAAGGAGGCGGTGGTCGACGCGTTCGTGCAGCATTTCCTCCCGGACTTCAAGGTCCTCGTGCGCTGCAACATCGAGGACTTTGTCGTGCGCAAGCACGCCGACCTGTTCGCCACCGGCAAACTCGGCTGGTTCCACACCGGCGCGTCGATGGAGGAGAACCAGGCCTTCCACCAGGAATTCCGCTACTCGCGCTTCGTGCAGTACTGCCGCCCGGGCTACACGTTCGGCTTCACCGAGTCGTGCGGCTATAGCAAGTTCGCCACGGCCACGAAGTACCCCATCAACCAATGGGCCTACTGGCGGATGCTTTCGGAACTGAACGCGGGGGTGTCGTTCATCGGCGTCTTCTCGGCGAATCTCAATCTGGCGAGAACGGACCCCTACGTCGACGCCGGCTTTCGCTTCGCCGCCACGTACGCCGGTTATCACGACCAGCCGGCCACGTCGCCCGGCGCGTGGGTGGCGCTGCGCGGCAAGGGCGACTTCTTCCCCGGCGATTACACGCTTCTCATGAGACGCCAGCCCGACGACGCGTCGAGCGAAGTGAGTCAGGTCGGCCCGGCCGAGCAGCCGTACGGCTCGTGGGCGCGCAGCCTTCCCGCCGGGCAGGGGATGTATTTCGATCTGGACGACAAGTTCTTCCCCGCCGGCGCCGCGGGGAAGATCGCGGCTTCCATTCGCGTAGTCTACTTGGATTCAGGGCATTCTTCGTGGGAAGCGAGATACGACGCCGCGGAGAATCCGGAGAAGCCCGCCTGCGCCGCGACCAACACGGATTCCGGCCAATGGAAGGAGATCAGCGTGGACGTGACGAACGGCGTCTTCGCCAACCACGGTCCGCACAACTCCGATCTCTCGATCTTCAACAAAGGCCCCGAAGACGTCGTGTTCCACATGATCGAACTGCTCCGCACGACTCCGAAGTAGTCGATGCGGAGAGATGGAAACACGTAGAACGGCGATGGCGGAATCATGGGGGCAGAATGGTGAAGGCGACGCTGCGTCTCTCATTATTCTGCCCCGACACGGGGGTATGGAGTCCCGCCTTCAGGCGGCTCGTTAGCGGAATGCTGAAAATCGAGTTGAGGCGGACCATTCAAGATTCCGCCTGAAGGCGGGACTCCATACCCCCATGTCCATGCGTTTCCGAGCGCCGCGAAGCGCCATCGCCTGCACTCCCTATGGTAATGCCCCTTGTGATTTCGCCTCAGAAGCGTTGTCTTTCTGTCGGCTATTGACTATCGGCGATTGGCAATTCCCTTTGCGCTCTCTGCGTTCTTTGCGGTTCAAGTCGATTCCTGAAACACTCGCCGCCTACCGCGTCCTGAGCTGAGTAAAAGGTCCGCAAACCGAGGACTGCCGCCCATGGACCGCATCGAGCCCGACCGCTGGGCCGCCTTCCGCGCCGATCCGACGGAGGAGGCCTTCCGCCCTCTCTACGAGCGCACCAAGGCGCTGGTCTACACGGTGTGCCGACGCATCCTGCGCGACGAGGACGACGCGCTCGACGCCTTCCAGGGCGCCTACGCCCGCTTGCTTGCCCTGGCCCGCGCCCCCGTCAAATCGACAGCATCCATCCCGTCCACCCCGTCCACTTCGTCCATTCCGTCCACCCCGTCCACTCCACCTTTCCCCGCCACCGACCTCGACGCCTTGTTGTGCCGCCTGGCCATTCGCGAGGCTGACAGCCTGCGCCGGCGCCGCGCGCGCCGCATCCGAAGGGAGGCCGCGATGGCCGAACCGCCCGACGTCGCGGACGTTCGCCCGACCGCTGACCAAGCCGCCGCCGATCGCCAGTTGCGCGAGCGCATCGAGACCCTGGTGGCGTTCCTGCCCGAGAAATACCGGCTCCCCGTCGAGTTGCACTACTTCCACGGCCTGTCGCAGCGCGATGTCGCCCGCGCCCTGGGCCAGTCGCTCAGCACCGTGTCGCGGCGCATCGCGAAGGCCCTCAGGAAACTCGAACCGATGATGCGCCGCGCCGGACTGGGCGACGCCTCGATCTTGCTCGGCGGGGGCATCGCGGCCATCGGGCTGTTTGAACCACCCGTCGCCGCCGCCGTCGTCTTCGCCCACGCCCAAGCGGCCGCCGCGACCCTGGCCGTTACAGCTGCAAGCGGATCAGCCATCGCGACTCTTGGCAAGTCCATCGCCTCCGCCCTCGCCCTCAAAGCCAAGACCGCCGTGGTCATTGGCGCGCTGGCCGTCGCCGGGGCCGGCGCGGTGGCTTTGCAGCTGAAGCAGCCCAGGACAGTTCACGTCTCGCCCGCCGCGGTCGTGTCGGCGGCGAGTAGGTCCTCCCTGCGCTCTGGCGAGCGGAGTCAAGCTACGGGGTGGGCTCCGGAGCGGCTTCCGACACAGGCAACGGGAGATATTCCGCGACGGAATCTCGGGCAGGACGACGGGCGGACCCAAGCCAGCCTCGGCAAGGCTGGCCTACTCGCCTCCGCGCTGGATGGCGCCGCGAAGGGCGCGCCGGCGGCCGCTTTCGGTTCAGACGGATCTATCGGATCGGTCGGATCCGTCGGACCTGCCCCAACCGCAAGCCCGCCTGAATTCACCGCCGCCTCCCAGCCCGCGGCGGAGCGCCTCGACGTCCAGGTCGTCTGGGCCAAGACCGGCGAGCCCTCGCCTGAAACCACCGTCACCCTCTCCCTGGCGCGAAATCAGACGGAAGGCCGCCTCACGCAGTTGACCGACAAGGAAGGGCGAACACGATTCGAACTCGACGCCGCGCAAAAGACAGTCTGGCTCCGCGCCATCCACCCAAAGTCGCCGACTTCCGCCCTCAAGGTCGTCCTTCCCGCCTCCAGCCCCGGTCGTTCTCGCGCTTCAGCCCGGGGCCGAAATCTACGGCCATGTCTGGATCGAAAACGAAAACCGCCCCGCCGCGGAGGCCGAAGTCCGCCTCCTCAAGCAGGACAAGTTCACTCTCGCCGGAGCGGATGGGGCGTTCGAACTCGCGGGCATTGGCGCCAAGGAGGCGAAGCTTGTCGCGTCGCTCGGTTCGCTGCGGTCGTTCGTTGATGAAAGCGAACTGACGCCGATTTCGCTGGCGCCTGAAACGCGCGCCGGTCCGTTCGACATCATCCTCAAGCCGGGTCTGACGATTCGTGGCCATGTCTACGACAAGGCGAACAAGGCGCAGATCCCGGGGGCGCAGATCCATACTCAGGATCCCGTCCTGCGGACTCTGCATGAAGCCATCTCCGACGCCAGCGGCGCTTACGCGCTGGAAGGACTGGGCCACGCCGTTTTCTCCACCACGGCTTCGGCGAAAGGGTATGCCGCCGTTATTGTCGACCTGGATCCCCGCGTGAGCGACGCGCCGGTTCACGATTTTCCGCTGGAGGCGGCGGGGGACGTCGATGTGTTGGTCGTCGACGAAGGCGGCACACCGGTGGCCGAAGTCCGTCTATCCGTGGAGCGATGCGCGGGAGGAGAGACCGTGGAAGAGGGCGTGACCGACGAAAACGGATGCCGACGTTTGCAGGGAATCAGCCTTCTGACTCCCATGCCCATCCACGCCGAGAGGGAGGGATACTACTGGCGGGGCGGGGCGACCGCCGAGTTCGCCCCCGGCCAAAAACGCGCCGATCTAAAGATCACTCTGAGGAAGGTCGCCGAGGAAACCGCGGCAGGCGGCGTCTTCGCCGGACGGGTGACCGACCCGGCCGGGGCGGCGATCGCCGGCGCCACGGTCCAATGGGGGCCCAAGCAGGCTCTTCCGCGTGAAGCCGCCCCGACCGCCACAACCGGCGACGACGGCCGCTACAGATTCGCCGTCCGGGGACCCGGCGACGGCTCGTACACTTTGGCCGCCTGGGGCCCAGGGCGGGCGCCGGTGTGGAAGGATACAGTGCTCCCTGGCACGGAACAGGCGCCGACAATCGTCGATTACCAACTGGAACCCGGCCATTGGCTGGCGGGCGTGGTGGTCGACGAGGAGGACAAGCCTCTCCGCGGGATTCAAGTCCGACTGATCGACAAGCGCGACACGGTCTGGACAAACCGGCCGGTCGTCAATCAGGACCCAATCCTTCAGACCGACGCCCAGGGGCGACTCCGCTGCGAGAACTTGCCCGGGCCCGAGGTGGGCGTGGAGATCTTCGGTGAAGGCCGTTCGCAGTTGACGGCCACGGTTCCCGTGGACCAGGAGGCGCGGCTGGTGATGAAGGCGATGGGCGTTATCCGCGGCCGTGTCCTCGACGATCAATCCGGCGAGCCGGTCATAGGGTTCCGCGTTTGCAGCGCCAACCCCAACGTGATTTCCTTCCCGCGCTCAATGGGGAAGCCCTACTCGTCGCGGGAAGGCCGCTTCATTCTCGAATTGGACCAGGGGACCGCCGTGGATGTGTCGGTCGAAGCCGATGGCTATGCCGCGGAAACGATGGAGGACATCGAACCCGCGCCCGGCGATCAAGCCGAAGAACGGGTCTTCCGGTTGAAACGGGGCGAAGCCTTGAACGGCAAGGTCGTGGATGCGTTGACCGGCGCGCCGCTGGCCCGTGCGACCGTGGCCTGGCTCACGTATGCTCCCTATATGCCGTTGGAATGGGAGGGCTCGGAGCAAAACTCCGCCATGGAAAACCGGAAGAGCGCATTGACCGACGATCAAGGCGGCTTCTCCTTCGTCGAAGGTTCGGAGAAAGGGGCGTTGGTCTTCCGGTGTCGCGACCATGAACGCCTGCTGGTGAAGCCAGAGGATCGGCCGAACTACATGGATGAGACGGGCGCGTTGCGAATTCCCCTGCACGCAGGGGCCTCCGTCACCGGCGTCTACTATCAGAACGGCCGTCCTGCCGCCGGCGCCGAAGCCCGCCTCCACCTGTCGAGCCGATCCGCGGGCCAGGAGTTCGGCCAGGTCCAGACGGACGCCAGTGGCCGCTATTCCTGGGATCGATTGCCGCCGGGCCGATATGAGATCCACGCCGGCAAGCGGCGGGAAGGCGCAGGCTCTAGCGGCCTGACCCGGACGTTCGAACTGGGCCCCGGCGAACAGAAGGTCGTCAACCTGGGCGACGAATCCGGCTTGTGCGCTCTTCATGGACGGGTGCTCAACGAGGGCGCGCCGGCGCTGGGCGCCGAGATCGACCTGAAGCCTGTGGCGCCCACGGACTACGTGGAGTTCATCGACCATGCCGGTCAGGATGGCGCGTATCGAATCGAAGGGCTGCCGGTTGGCGCCTATCGAGCCATGGCGCGCGAGGGAGGGGGAAACCACCTGATCTGGGAGAGCATCGAGATCAAAGGCGACACGGAACACGACTTCATCCTGCGCCAGGAACACGCCGTCCGCGCCCGATTCGCCGCGCCACCCGGCGCTCCGGCCGGCTTCATCCAGAAGATCGAGGACGCGTCGCTCCGCATCCTGGACCCTGCGCTTGCCCCTGACGAGAATCCGGAGCAGATCCAGTCATGGCTCAGGGGAAACGTTCAGAGCGGACGGGTTCGTTTCCAAGGCCGGTGCAAGGGGCCGTATAGCATCGAGTTGAGCGGCTCGTTTGGCGGAACCGAGACTTCGTCGATCCTGATCGCCGGGCCTTTCCAACTGGACAACCTCAACGGCGATCAGGACTTGGGCGAGATTGCCATTCCGCCGGTCGGATCGATCCGCTTCCAAATCGCCCTCGACCCATCGGCCCGCAACGCGCCCGAGTATCTCACCGCCATCTTGCGGCCGAACGGCGACGAGCGGCTGCAGTCGAGTCTCTCATTGCGGCCAGGCGAGGCCGACCAGGTCGCCGGCCCCGTTCCTCTGGGGGATTACGAGACGATTATCGATGCCACCGGCTTCCAGGCCGACCCGCCAAGAACCCGTGTGACGGTCGGGCCGGGGGAGCCGCCGATGGTTGCCGCGAGCCTGCGCCCCGAGGGGAGTTTCGAGGGGTATGCGCGGGTGGAGTATGACCCGAGCGGGCAATTGCAGAAAGACCTTCGTCTGCGCCGAGTCACTCTGGCCGGTCCCGGGGGCGACCGCGTCCTGACCGCGTCTCAAGCCAATCCAGACGGCCCGGCGCCGTCGTCGCGGTGGTCCTCTGATGACCAGGTGAGCGGTAGTTCCTTTGATTTTCACAACCTGCCGGGCGGAGCCTACGACCTTGCCGTAGAAGCCGACGGCTACGAACCCTGGCGCAGGAAGATCCAGGTTACTCCCGGCGCGTACAATCGCCAAACCATCGATCTAAAGAGGCGGTCGGCGCAGCCGGGCGCATCTTGACACTGCTACCGTAGCCGCGGCTTTCCAGCCGGTCCATTGCCCCC
>JAPLSS010000058.1 GCA_026398515.1 Candidatus Sumerlaeota bacterium
GTTCGTCAGCGTGTTGCGGATCGCCTTGGCGGCGATGGCCTCGGGGGTCGACTCGCCGATGGCCTGCCCGGCCATCTGCTCCACCGCCGAGCGGATCGTGTCGACCAGGCCGGCATCGGCCCCCGCGCCCTTCGGCGTTTCGGCTTCCACCGGCGGGGCGCCCTCGGCGATCTTCATCTCCTCGGCCGCGGCGAAACTGACGCCCAGGCGCGACTGGATCGTCGAGGTGATCGTGTCCCCGGCGATCGAAATGTCGCGCGAGAAGCGCGAGACCCCTTCCATGTAGACGTTGATGCTGGTGATCGCCGCCCCGATGTTCAGCAGCGCGATGATCTCGTGCGCCGCCGGCTCGTGGTTGACCTCGAAACAATTCAGAAACGCGAAACTGTCCACGTCGATGATCGACGGCGTCAGGCCCGCGCCGCGCACGATCTCCAGGTGCTGGTCGATCATGTCGCGCTTGGCCGACACCAGCAGCACGTCCACGCGCGCCGCGCCCGCTTCCTGCGTCCGGCCCAGCACCACCGAATCCAGATTGACGTCCTCGATGCGGAACGGGATGTACTCTTCGGCCTCCCAGCGCAGGGCGTTCTTCAACTCCGCCTCCGGCATGTCCGGCAGTTGGATATAGCGCACGATGACCGATTCGCCGCTGACGCCGCTGATGGCGCTCTTGGCGGCGATGCCGGCGGAATCCAGGGCGCGCCGCGCCGCCTCGATCTTCGCCTGGCGGATGGCCGCCGGGTCGAGGGGACGCTCGCCCGCCGGGTAAATCTCGGCCATTCCCAGCTTCTCCAGCTCATACCCGCGGCCGGCCTTCTTTAACTGCACGGCCTTGACCAGGCTGGAGCCTAGGTCCAATCCCACCGTGGACTTTGAGCGCAACCACATGGCGGTCTCCCGTGCGCGCAGAACCTCTGGGGTGTCTCAAGAAGAGAAGGAAACCGTTGCAGCCGTCAAGCCGTCCGACGGGACGCTGGACGCGGATTCCCAGTTTGCCATTGTAGATCGTGCAAGTACTGCCCCGGTTTTGCAAGAGGAAACACGATCAAGACGAAAAGACCGCGCCCGGACGGGATGGAGGCGCTGTATCTTGTATTCCTGGTTTCACGACGCCACAGTAAATTGTGTTGAGTCAAGTCGACGGCGATGACGCGCCAGGCCCCGTCTGGCCGCTGTCGGATCGTTTGATTTCTTGTCGTCTCGTCCCTTTCCCTTGCCCCCGGGCAGTGATTTCCTTCCCGTTCCTTATCGAATCCCCGACGCCCGGCCTTTAGCCGCTGTATACATTTCATAACGGCCAGGAAACGGATCAACAGCGGAAGACGCTGGGCTGGCTTATGGCGCAGGCTTTCCAGCCTGTGAGGTTTGGTTCGGTTGTTCGGATGAATCACAGGCTGGAAAGCCTGCGCCACGAACACAACGCCGGCGCCGCACTGCGCAATTCCTCTTGCCTCAGGCGTTTCCTCTGATCTATAAGGCGGACCTTCGTGCGGCGGCGCGAGGGCGCGCGAATGCCTGATCCTCCGGCTGTTCGACGCAAAAACCATTGTAAATCAACCCCGCGCGACCAGGCGCGGGCGTTCATGTTCGCGGGAGACAGGGGCCATGGCCAAAGCGGAAGTTCGAGTCCAGATCTACTTGGAATGCACCAGCTGCCGCACCAGCGGCGTGCCCGGCGTTTCGCGTTACACCACGATGAAGAACCGGCGCAACACCACCGACCGCGTGGAGTTGAAGAAGTATTGCCGCTTCGAGCGCAAACACACGCTTCACCGCGAAGTCAAATAGATGGAACAAAAGGCCTTGATCAACGCGGACGACGCCGAAATGCGCGTCGCCTTCCTGGAAGACGGCAAGCTCGTCGGCCTTCACATCGAACCGTACAGCGACAAGAGCGTCGTCGGCAATCTGTACAAGGGGCGGGTCGAAGGCATCGTCCCCGGCTTGAAAGCCGTGTTCGTCAACATCGGCTTCGAGAAGAACGCGTTCCTGCATTTCTCGGATCTGCACTCGCAATACAGCGTTCCCCACCAGGGCCGCCCGACGCGCCGCGGGCCGGAGCCCGCGCCCAACACCAGCACTCTAACCATCGAGCCCACCGCGGCGGCGCCGAAAAAGCGGACGCGTTCGAGCAAGCCCCGCCCCCTGGAAGTCGGCGACGAGATTCTCGTCCAGGTCTCGAAAGAGGAGATCGGCGAGAAGGGCCATCGCGTCACCACGAACATCTCCCTGCCCGGCCGCTACCTGGTCTATCTGCCTCATTCGGAGAACGAAGGCGGCGTCTCGCGCCGCATCGAGGACACGGAAGAGCGCCGGCGCCTGCGATCGATCCTCAAAGACATCAAGGTCCCCAAGGGCAGTTTCATCGTGCGCACCGCCGGGCTGGAGCAAAAGCAGGAGGCCATCACCGCCGACGTGCATCGGCTCCAGCGCCAGTGGCGCGGCATCGAAACCAAGGCGCGCCGCGCGAAGTCCCCGGCGCTCATTCACAATGACCACGATCTGCTGTTCCGCCTCGTGCGCGACAGTTTCTCGGGTGAAGAGGACCTCGTCCTCGTCGACGACGTTTCGCAGGCCCGCAAATTGCAGAAAGC
Organism: Candidatus Sumerlaeota bacterium; assembly: GCA_026398515.1. Lineage (GTDB taxonomy): Bacteria > Sumerlaeota > Sumerlaeia > JAPLSS01 > JAPLSS01 > JAPLSS01. The sequence continues at coordinate 2,598 of JAPLSS010000058.1, forward strand.
CATTCGGGAGATGATGCCGGAGGCGGACCTGAAGGTGTCCGTGTACAATGAGCCCCAGGGGATCTTCGAGCACTACGACGTGGAGCGCCAGATTCAGAAGGCGCTGAAGAACAAGGTGTGGCTGAAGAGCGGCGGCTACGTGATCATCGAAGAGACCGAGGCGATGACCGCCATCGACGTCAACACGGGGAAATTCGTCGGCCGCGGCGATCAGGAAGAGACCAGCCTGCGCACCAACCTCGAAGCCGCCGCCGAGATCGTCAGTCAATTGCGCATTCGCGAGATCGGCGGAATCATCGTCGTCGATTTCATCGACATGATGGCGCGGAAGAACCGCGAGACGCTGTTGCGCGAAGTGGGGCGATTGCTCAAGCAGGATCGGGCGAAGACGGCCTTCTCCGAGGTCAGCGAGTTCGGTTTGATTGAGATCACTCGAAAACGCGTGCGCGAGAGCCTCTCGAAAACGATTTTTACGCGCTGCCCTTACTGCGAAGGCGCCGGGCACGTCCTGCGCCCGTCGGAAGTCTGGAAAAACATCAAGGCCGAGATCGTGCGGGAGCACGAGCGGGCGCCGAGCCTGGACAGCCTGACGATCTCGGTGCACCCGGAAATTCGTAAATACTTGGAAGATGAGGTGTTGGAGGGCGTTCGGCGGCTGGCGAACCGCACAAAAGTAAAACTTGAGTTTGTTTCTGACGAGTCTGCGCACATGCAAGGTTTCTCGATTCGCCCCGTCGAGAAAAAAGACGAACATAAAGCGAAACGACCATCCAGACGCCGCCGAGGCAGAGGCGCAAGTCGTGTAAAATCAGCATCCGAAGGCCCTCGCGAGGAAGCCCCTTCCACGCCGGTCGAAGCGCCCCCCGCCGGGAATTCGGAAAAAACCCTTGAAACATCGCGCCCGGCGAAGGATAATACGCCCACAACGTCACCTGAATAGGGATGACCGAGTGGCCTTCCTGACTGCCGGAGGGCCGGGCGCCTTTCTCCTGTAACATGGCTCATGTTACAACGCCCATTCCCACATGAGTTCCTGAGCGAGACTCCACTCCTTGCTCAGGAACTTCTTGTTTATGGCCTCGTGCGACTCGACACACTGCAGCGCGAGTTCCATTACGCATGGATGGATGTTGGCCGCTCTGGCCAGCCATGACGTGGCACAAGCGACTTGGGCGGCGCGGTCAGACGCAACGCTTACGGCCTCGAACGCTCGAGGAATTCACATCCTGGCGGATCCATTCTCACTTCGATGCCTCAGGACCGGCAGAATGGCTGCCGCACAGGCGCCATCCTCTATGGGCCGGCCTCGACGAACGCGGTCGCGAACGGTCCGGTCGTCGGAGGATTGTAGGGAGGAAGCCATCCGGCGCTCTGGATGAAGAACCAATAGGCCCCGGGGGAGGGCAAGGCGAAATCGGCCCAGCCTTCGAAGAAACTCGCTTTTGCATGATCGAAGACGACGCCGCCGTAATCGATGAACTGCCACAGTCCCTGTCCGCACGGACCGTCGACGGAGATGAAGTCCCCCGCGAACGGATCAACCGAAGTCACCTGGAAAACGACGATCTGTTGGAACCAGGAGCCGTAGACGTCCGGTCTCCAATGCAGCCGGACGTTGAGAGAGCCCCGGTCTTCGACCCAGACCTCCTGGGGCGTATGGGGCGTTCCACTGTAGACGATGCCGACCCACGGATTGGGGCAGGGATACCACTGCCAGTCGGCGTACAAACTGGAGATCCAGGCAAAATAGGCGCCCGTCTGATTCAATGGGATATAGCCTGACGTCTCCCAAGGCCAGAAGGA